>CAZACE010000336.1:0-2592 GCA_964483255.1 uncultured Oscillospiraceae bacterium | reverse complement strand
AGCATGAACTCCGGTCATGCCGGTGTGGCTGACTGGGGCATGAGCTTTCTGGATGAGCCTGAAAGATAACGGGCATTTCTGCGAAGTGCAATGAGGCTTCTTCGAAAATAACCCATGAGAAAACTGAGTCCGATCTGCTGATAAAGAGATCGGACTCTTAAAATTTCTCGTCTTTTCAGGACAAAAGCGACCAAATGGAACAGACAAAATGGTCGCATCTCAGTAAAATAGTGATTGGATGTGCGGAAGCACTTTTTCTTTTAAACTGAAGTTAGTTTATTCTAACTTTCGAGGGTGAATTATGAACGAATATATGCGCAGATGCGAGGATGCGATGCTTCTTGCACAAAGCGATGGCTGCAGCGTGTATCAGTTTCGGAATGAAACCGGCGAGGGTACTATCACGGTTTATGATGTGTATCCCGGCGTCATGCTCAGCTTCAACGATTTTCATATGAACTATTACGATTCTGTTTTTGTGCCGGCCAGCAGCCTGTTTTCCGTGGATCATTGCCGTGAAGGCAGAATGGAATGTCCTGCCGGAGAGGATCTCTATTCCTATGTGGAGGCTGGCGACCTGAAATTGGATCGGCGCTTGTCTCACAAGGGGCGGTTTGAAATGCCGCTTAAGCACTACCATGGCGTAACCGTGACATTTGATTTGAGCCGCGCGCCTAAGAGCCTTCAGGAATCCATGCCGGACTTTGATTGTAACCTGCATGCCCTGCAGGAGAAATTCTGCGCGGGCATCTATCCGGTCGTGCTTCATGGCGACAGGTCGATCGAGCATGTCTTTGCGGAATTGTACAGCGTTCCGCTGAAGATCCGCAGAAACTATTTCAAGATCAAGATCATGGAGCTTCTGCTGTATCTGGATGCGCTCGAGATTCCGAAGTCCAATATCGACAGGCCGTATTTCTATAGAAATCATATTGAAAAGGTCAAAGCCATCCACGATTTCCTGGCAGAACACATGGATGAAAACCATACGCAGGAAGAACTCTCCGCCCGCTTCGATATACCGCTGACCAGCATGAAACAGTGCTTTAAGTCAGTATATGGGAGCACCATTGCATCATGGCTGCTGAAGTACAGAATGAACCATGCGGCTGTCCTGCTGAAATGCCATCGTGAAATCAGCATCGCAGAGATTGCCGGACAGGTTGGCTACGACAGCCCAAGCAAGTTTGCCATTGCGTTTCGCAAGGTGATGGACATGTCGCCTACCGAGTACAGAGGGAAACCGAGAAATAAGGAAGTGTTGATCAATGAATGAGGAAAAGAAAGCACAGAGCTGGATCGCTTGTCTGCTTGGCTATGCAGGTGAATGCAGAGCAAGGATCATTGCTTCGGTGGTTTTATCTGTGATCAGTGTCGTCAGCGGTCTAGTGCCGTTCTTCTGTGTGTATCGGATGATCGGACTGTATATTGAAGCCCGGCTGAACAGTCATGCGATACTGCTCTGGTGCGCCGCTGCAGCAGCGGCATATCTGGTGAAAGTACTGTTCTTTTCTGTTTCCACCATGCTCTCGCATGTTGCGGCGTATCATACGCTGGAAAAGCTGCGGCTTCGGGTCGCGGACCGCTTGCTGCGCGCGTCGCTGGGCAAAGTAACAGCACATTCCATCGGCGAGATCAAGGGCGTGATGGTGGACAAGATCGAGGACATCGAGCCGCCGCTGGCGCACATCATCCCTGAGGGCAGCGGTCATCTGGTGCTGCCGGTTGTAAGTTTGCTGGCTCTGTTGGCGATCGATTGGCGGGTTGCGCTCTCCGCCCTTGTCACAGTTCCATTGTCCATGGTCTTCATGCTGATGACCTTTGCCATCAGCGGAAAGAATTTCGACAAGTACGAGAAATCCAACAATTCCATGAACAGCACCGTCGTGGAATATGTGGAAGGCATCGAGGTCATCAAGGCGTTCGGACGCGCGGGAACGAGCTACGAAAAGTTTTCCCGCGCCATTACGGATTACCGCGAATTCGTGATCAAGTGGATGTCCTCCACATGGGTGACGATGAAGCTGGCCTTCGCCATCTTCCCTTCTACGCTTCTGGGCACGCTGCCCGTGAGTCTTGCGCTGGCGATCGGTGGCATGATCACTGCGCCGCAGGCTGCGCTTTGCGTGATGCTGTCCATTTCCATGGTCGGTTCGCTTGCAAAGCTGGAAGTGTTCTCGGAAAGCATGCGTCAGGTCAAGGTCACGGTGGAAAAGCTGCAGGAGTTTCTTGACATGCCCGAGCTGCCCGAACCGGCGGAAGCAGCCGAGCTTGGCGATTACGATGTGCGAATGAGGGATGTGCGCTTTTCCTATACGGATGAAGCGGAAGATGAGGTGCTCCACGGCATCGATCTGTCGATTCCGCAGGGCAGCTTTGCTGCGCTGGTTGGTCCTTCCGGCGGCGGCAAATCCACCGTTGCAAAGCTGATTGCACGGTTCTGGGACGTCACTTCCGGCGAGATTACCATCGGCGGCGTGAACATCAAGGATATGCCGCTCAAGCAGCTTTCAGATACGGTCAGCTTCGTTGCGCAGGACAACTTCCTCTTCCGCTGCTCTCTCAAGGAAAACATCCGTCTGGGCAATCCGA
>CAZACE010000335.1:0-2598 GCA_964483255.1 uncultured Oscillospiraceae bacterium | reverse complement strand
CCTGAAGGCTCATGGCGTCACCTGGAACGAAGTTGACCTCGACGCCTTCACCGCGGCTTGCGCCCCGGTTTATGACTGGATCGTTGAGCAGTACGGCGCTGATCCGGAGCTCAAGGACAAGCTGGTCAAGCTGGTTCAGGATTTCCGCGCGGCTCAGTAATCAAAATCTGATCGCTGATTCTTAACGCAAATTATCATGGACTGCCCGGGACCTCTCGGGCAGTCTGTCTTCACGCAAGTCTTAAGGAAACTAGATTGAGGTTCATCGGATGAAAAATAAGATTACACCAAGATTGATCCTGAAGAATCTTGACGCAATCGTGACCTCCGTGACGCTGCTTGCCTGCGTCATACTGGTCAATGCGAACATCATCATGCGTTACTTCTTCAACTCGCCGATCAAGTGGAGCGAGGAGGTCGTTACCGGCCTTTTCGTGTGGACCTGCTTCATCGGCAGCGCTTATGCTTATCGCAGGCATGAGCATCTGGGCGTCGATATCGTGGTCAAGCATATGCCCAGCGGTATGCGCCGCACCGTCAGCTCTGTGATGTCCGTCATCGAGCTGCTCATTCTGATCATGCTGACCGTCATCAGTGCGCAGTATTGCTATCATCTCATGTTCTCCCGCAGCGGCGCGTTCAAGCTCGTCCTGTCGGATTACCTGCGCATTCCCAAAATCTGGAACGGTATTGCGGTGCCGATCGGCTTCGGTCTGTCTACGTTCCATTCCATCCGCTTCATGATCCATCGTTTCAAGGGCATCGATGCGGAGCACGACGATCCGGAAGGAGGCGAGAAGAATGACATTGGAGTTTATTGAGATTCTGCCGATGCTCATGGTCTTCCTGTTCTACTTCCTGGGTATGCCGATCGTCTACGCACTCTTCGGCTCCACGTTCTTCTTCTTCCTGTTCATCGACACGACTTCCCAGCCGTGGCTGATTCTGCAGAAGGTTATGAACGCGACCCAGTCCTTCTCCATGCTGGCGATTCCGTTCTTCATCATGTCCGGTTCCGTTATGTCTTACGGTGGCCTGAGCGAGAAGCTCATGGACTTCTGTGAGTGCGTGACCGGTCACATGAAGGGCGGCCTGGCGCAGGTGAACGTCCTTCTGTCCATGCTCATGGGCGGCTGCTCCGGCTCTGCGAATGCGGACGCTGCGATGGACGCGCGTATGCTCTGCCCGGAGATGGAGAAGCGCGGCTATTCCAAGGCGTTCTCCGCTGCGGTTTCCGCTGCGTCCTCGGCTTCCACGCCGGTTATCCCGCCGGGAGTTAACCTCGTCGTGTATACCCTCATTGCGCAGGCTTCTCTGGGCCGCACGTTTGCCGCTGGCTATGTGCCGGGCTTCATGATGACCGGCGCGATGATGATCACCACGGCGATCATCGCGCATAAGCGCAATTATCCGAGAACTCGCGAAAAGCTCCCGCCGATCAAAGAAATCCTCAAGCAGGGACTTATCTCCTTCTGGGGCCTTTTCTTCCCGTTCGGCATCATCATCGGTCTGCGTCTTGGCATGTTCACCCCGTCTGAGGGCGGCGCCTTCGCTGTTCTGTATGCTGTGCTGGTCGGCAAGTTCATCTACAAGAAGCTGAGCTTCCGCGAGCATCTGCCGACGATCCTGCTGGAGTCTATCTCCGGTACCTCCGCGGTCGTTCTGATCATGGTTTCTGCCAACGTATTCGGCAACTATCTGTCCTGGATCAACCTGCCGAAGATTCTGGCCAATGCCATCCTCTCCATGACCACCAACAAGTACATCTTCCTGATGATGGTCAACATTGTCCTGCTGATCATGGGTATGTTCTTGGAGGGCGGCGCGGTTCTGATGATTACCACTCCGCTGCTGCTGCCGGTCGCTCTGCAGATGGGCATCGACGTGTATCACTTCGGTCTCGTCGCGATCGTTAACATCATGATCGGCGGCCTGACTCCGCCGTTCGGCTCGATGATGTTCACCGTCTGCGGTATCACTGGATGTCAGATTTCCGACTTCCTCAAGGAGATATGGCCGTACATCCTGGCGCTGCTCATCGTGCTGATCATCATCACGTACTGCCCGATTCTGGTCACCATCGTGCCGGATCTCATGTACGGAGCTGCGTAAAATCAGATAATTGCTCGATGCTTTGAGCTAATGAAGTCTGAGTGGCTCAAACGCCACTCAGACTTTTTTCAAAGCGACTGTTAAGAATCAGAAAGCATTGTAAATCGCAAGTAAAGTTGGAGAAATCTATGATCCATTATCAGGTAACCATGAAGCACGATGAAAAGACGTTTGAGCGTCTGGCCCATATGCAGTACGATCTGTTCTGCAGGGGAAATCAGGTGGGCAGATCGCTGATCAGCTTTGGGGCGATGCTTGTGGGCGTATTGAATTTTTCGGAGTGGTGGGGCGCGCTGCTGCTTCTGTATGCATCCTATATGATGTCAAGCAAATACGCGCAGGCCAATCACACCGCGAAAAAGCTGGTCAATGGGATCAAGGCCTCGGGGCTTGGTTTTCCCGTTTCCCGGTATCTCTTTCGCGATAACGCCATGGAGATCATCACCATGCCGGAAAATACCGCGCTGGGTGATCCGCTGATGTACA
>CAZACE010000334.1:0-2600 GCA_964483255.1 uncultured Oscillospiraceae bacterium | reverse complement strand
TGCCGAAGCGATAGCCCATGATGTTCATGTCGTCGCGGAAATACGACGGCACGGTAAAGATCACGTCCTTTTTCATGCGCGCTCCTTTCTGCACAGGCGTGCAATCAGCGTGCCGGGATAAACGGCGCTGTAGCGGCGCTGCGTGAAGACAAGACCAGCCTCGGGCGCTGTCACGGTTTCCACCGGCTCGCCTGCGAGGGCGTCGAAGATCGTGCCGAGCACGTCGCCCTGATGAACCTCGCTACCATTGATTTCATTTGGCACAAACATGCCCGGATGCTTGCAGGTAACGCGGCAGATGTCCTTGCCCTCCCACATACAGGGAATGCTGTCAAGCGCAGGCGCATCCTTCACATCGCCCGTCCAGATACCCATTTCGCTGAGCTTACAGAAGATGCCGTCGACCACCTGATCAACCACCATCTGCGCGCGCAGGCGGCGCTCGTCCACCATCAGCACCACGGCATGCGTGCCTTCCTGCGTGAGCGCGCCGCATAGGGACGCATTGTGTACGGGCTTGTCCGGCAGCACCCAGATGACCTCCGGGCACAGCGCCGCCGCGCCGGGGATCATCTCTTCCGCATGGCGCTCATGCACGCGCACACCATAGAGCTCGCTGGTGATTTGCGAACTGGTATGAATATCAAGCACCAGATCTGCGCCCTTCATGTCCTGCATGACGGCATAGCATATGCTCTCCAGCGCCGTGCCCTCCTGCACGCCCGGAAACGCGCGATTCATGTCCAGTTTCATGGACGAAGGCACCATGCGCTCGCCGATATCCAGACCAATGGCATTGAGCATCGGATAAATATCGATCACGCCGTGCAGATGCTCCGGCTGCGCCTTGATACGCCGAGCCACGTCATAAACGACCAGCTGACCCATCCGCTCGTTGCCATGGATGCCTGTGGCCAGACATACGCGCCCCTTCGCGCCATCTTCGGAGCGATAGCGGCAGCGCGAAACGGTCCATGTTTCGCCAATAGGCATCTTAATGGATGCCACATCCGTGATTTCACCCAGGATCGCCAAGCAAATCCCTCGCTTTCAAAAAGGGAAGATGCAACTCTCCCCTGATTATTCATACAAATCCTATCACATTTACGCCAATTTTGCAAGAGAAACGCATGAATTCACCTTTCTTTGCCCAAATTGATCGCAGTATGAATCCCTCTTTTCAGAAAAGCAATGTTATGATAAACTATATATGGAAGGTTTGCCCACAGGCGGGCAGGCATATTCTGTTTATATATCGTCCCTGTTGACCATGACTATACAAGGAGACTTCAGCATGAAGATCGGCCTGTTTTCCGATACGTTTTATCCCGAGATCAACGGCGTAGCCACGTCCATTCTCTCCCTGCACAGGGAACTGACTCGCCGCGGGCACGAAGTTCACGTCTTCGCGCCCAAATGCCGCGGCTGGGAGGACTACCAGCAGGACACGTTCCACTACATCGCCTCTGCGCCGTTTGTCGTGCTCAAGGACCGCAACTTCGCATTCCCCGGCCCGATCACCAGTTGGGAAGCGACCAAGCTGGACTTTGATATTGTGCACACCAACAGCGAATTTGTGATGGGCTATTTCGGCAAGCATGTCGCCAAATCCAACGGCAGCGTGCTCATCCATACCTATCACACCATCTGGGAGGAATACACTTACTACATCACCCACGGCGTTGCCGATGAGGCCGCGCGCAAATGCGCCCGCAAGTATTCGCAGTGGTGGTGCAACCGGTTTGACCGTGTCATCTGCCCGACGGGCAAGACGGCGGGTCTGCTCTATGACTATGGCGTGCGCGCACCGATGGACATCATCCCCAGCGGCATGGACATCGCCCGCTTCGCGCCGCAGCGCCACGACGCGCTCGAGCGCGCAGCCATCCGCAATGAATGCGGCGTGCTGCCGGGTGAGCGCGTGCTGCTCAACATTGGACGCATCTCCAAGGAGAAGAACATCGAGCAGATCATGCGCGTGTTCCCGAAGCTGCTCGAAAGCCATCCCGATGTGCGCTTTGTGATCGTGGGCGAGGGCCCGATGCGCGAGGCGCTTACCAAGCAGGCGCGCGAGCTGGGCGTCATCGACCATGTCATATTCACCGGCCCCAAGCCATGGGAAAAGATCGACCGATACTACGCGATAGGCGATGTCTTTGTGAGCGCCAGCCGCTCGGAGACGCAGGGGCTCACCTACATCGAGGCCATGGCCTCGGGTCTGTGCGTCTGCGCGGTGAACGACGCCTGTCTGGACGGCGTAATCCGCGACGGCGTAAGCGGTATCCTCACCGAGGATACCGACGAGGCTCTGCTTGAGGGGTTGCTGCGCGCGTTCTCCGAAGAGGGCCGCGAGATTGCCAGTCATGCAGCCGAGCATGCAGCGCCGTTTGGCACGGAGGCGTTCGCCATCAAGATGGAGGCCTGCTACGAGAAGGCCCTCGCTGATGCGCGAAAATAAGCAAATATTGATAAATCCCTCCGCAAAAATGGCGGAGGGGTATTTCGCAATAGGGATATTCAGTTTATTAAGGAAGAACGAAACAACTCGATACAAGCAGCTTTCCTTCCCGCAGGCTCCTTCCGTCACGGCTCCGCCGTGC
>CAZACE010000333.1:0-2620 GCA_964483255.1 uncultured Oscillospiraceae bacterium | reverse complement strand
TGATGAGGAATACTTCAAAAAAGTCATGCTTTCAATTCATGCGTAAGCCCTGGGGCTTTTTGTCTGTCTCATTGACTTTGCTTTTGTAAATATGTTACAATAAACTGTCATATAACCGTGTATTATGGATGCGGAAAGGAATGAGCCTTCGGTGAGTCGAGCAAAGAATTGGATTTGGCTGCTGCTGGTTTTGCCGGGCACGCTGTTTGTGACCTTCTTTATGCTGGTCCCGCTGTTTTCGCTGTGCCTGACCTCGCTTTTCCCGGAGCAGACCTTTTCGTTTTCGGCGTATTTTAAGCTGTTCAAGGATGCGTACTTCCAGCAGACGTTTGTGCGCTCAATCCGCCTGAGCCTGCTGTCCACGTTCATGTGCGCGCTGCTGGGCTATCCGACGGCGTATTACATCAGCAAGTATTCCCGGCATAAGGGCATGATGATGGCGTTTGCGGTGTTCCCGATGTTCACCAGTCCGGTCGTCAGGTCCTTTTCCTGGATGGTTATTCTGGGCAAGCGCGGCATCGTCAATAACTTCCTCGTCTGGACCGGGCTGTTTGCTAAGCCGCAGGATCTGCTTTACAACGAGTTTTCCATGACGGTCGGATTTGTGCAGCTGTTTTTGCCGCAGATGATTCTCGCGCTCATCGGCGTGATGGACAACATTCCCGACGACCTGACGCTGGCGGCGGGCAATCTCGGCGCCGGAAAGCTGGAATCCTTCTTCCGCGTGATTTTTCCGCTGAGCATCTCCGGCCTGGTGACGGGCAGCGTGCTCGTGTTTACCGGCTGCATGACGGCGTATACCACGCCGCAGCTGCTCGGCGGCACAGATACCCGCGTGCTGGCGACGATGGTCTATCAGTATGCAATGAGCCTGAGAGACTGGACGCAGGCGTCGGTCGTTGCAGTCGTGATGATCGTCTGCACGATGGTGATCTCCAGCGTGTTCAATTCCATCAGCCGCAAGATCAACCCGATGGCGTAAGGAGGATAAAGACGTGGCACTGCTTGAACTGAGTAACATCACCGCCGGTTACGATCAGAATATTATCCTGAAGGATTTCAATATCAAGGTTGAGAAGGGCGAGTTTGTCTCCCTGCTGGGTTCCTCCGGCTGCGGCAAGACCACCTGCCTGCGCCTGATCGCGGGTTTCTCCGAGCCGATGGCCGGTCAAGTCATCTTCAACGGCCAGGATTATACCAAGGTGCCGCTGCATAAGCGCAACTTCGGCTTCGTCTTCCAGAGCTATGCGCTCTTCCCGCATCTGACCGTGTTTGATAACGTGGCCTTCGGCCTCAAGATGCGCAAAATGGACAAGGCGACCATCAAAAAGGAAGTCATGCACATCCTCAAGGTCGTCGATCTGGATGGTTTTGAAAACCGCTATCCGCGCGAGATGTCCGGCGGCCAGAGGCAGCGCGTGGCGCTCGCGCGCGCGCTGGTCATCAAGCCCGATCTGCTGATGTTTGACGAGCCGCTGTCCAACCTGGATGCGAAGCTGCGCGTCAAGATGCGCGTAGAGATCCGCAGGCTGCAGCAGGAACTGGGCTTCACCGCGATCTATGTCACGCATGATCAGGAGGAATGCTTCGCGATCTCCGATAAGGTTGCGATCATGAACAAGGGCGTCATCGAGCAGATGGACACCCCGAACGAGATTTACAACAGGCCGAAGACCGAGTTCATCGCGCGCTTTGTCGGCTTTGAAAACTTCTTCGATCTCACGCGCACCGGTGCGTGCGCCTTTGCCCTGAAAAACGGCGCAAAGATTGAAACGACAACCGATCATACGGGCAATTGCAAGGGCTGCATTCGTCCGGAGGACGTATCCGTGCATCCGGCGGGTGCGGTTGTCCCCAATGCGATTGAGGGCAGCGTGATGGTTTCCACGTTCCTGGGCCAGCATAACCAGCTCAACGTCATGACGGACATGGGCGAATTCGTGGTCAGTACGGATCAGACGCAGGTTTTTCCCGTGGGCGGGAAGGTAACGCTTTCGCTCGCGGCAAACAAGATTATTCTCATCGACTAATCAGGAGGAAAAGACAATGAAGAAGATCATCTCCCTGTTTGTGGCGCTGGTGCTGGTTATGAGCCTTTCCTGCGCCGTGGCCGAGAAGCCCTATGCGGGCCAGACCCTGACCGTTTCCAACTTTGCTTTCAACGGCGAGCTGCTCCAGAAGAACATCTATGATCCGTTCATGGAGATGACCGGCTGCGAGATCGTGGTTGACGCGGCAGGCAACGCGCAGCGCGTGACCAAGATCACCGAGTCCCCGGAGGACTATGACGTTGTCGTCATCGGCGATATGTTCGTCAAGCAGCTCATGGACGCCGGCTGCATCGATACCGTCGACGCCAGCAAGCTGACCAACCTTGAGGGCATCTACGAGTCTGCCCGCGCGCCGATGGGCGCGGAGTACGGCCCGGCCTATACCTTCAACCGCCTGGGTATCGTCTATGACAGCGCCTACTGCGATGTGGAGATCAAGTCCTTTGCGGATCTTTGGAATCCGGAGCTGGAAGACTCCATTGCGATCCCGGATATGACCGCGACCACCGGTCCGATGTTCTACTTCGCCGTTGCCGAGACATTCGGCTATACCCCGGGTGTGGACGACG
>CAZACE010000332.1:0-2636 GCA_964483255.1 uncultured Oscillospiraceae bacterium | reverse complement strand
CAGAACTTTATCAAGGAACACCTTCGCGCGGTCGGACTTGGGCGTGGAGAAGAAGATCTCCGGCGGCGCGTCCTCGATGAGCACGCCCTGATCCAGGAAGCAGATGCGGTCGGAAACCTCGCGGGCGAAGCCCATCTCATGGGTCACCAGCAGCATCGTCATGCCGGAGCCTGCCAGCTTCTTGATGACGTCCAGCACCTCCTTGACCATCTCGGGATCAAGCGCGGAGGTCGGCTCGTCAAAGAGCATGACGTCCGGCTCCATGGCCAGCGCGCGGGCGATCGCCACGCGCTGCTTCTGGCCGCCGGAAAGCGTGCCGGGATAGACGTCGATCTTCTCGAGCATACCGACGCTTTCCAGCAGCTTCTTCGCGCGCTCCACGGCCACCTCGCGGCTTTCCTTCTTGACCGTCATCGGCGCATAAATCATGTTCTCCAGCACGGTCTTGTGCGGGAAGAGATTGAAATGCTGGAACACCATGCCGACCCTGCGGCGCAGCGTGTAGGGATCCTGATAATGCGCATTGATGATATCCTGCGCGTTTTCGCCCGGATGCATGCTCATGTCCGGATCGGTGATCAGCTTGCCGTCAACCCAGATTTCGCCTGCGGTTGCGGTTTCCAGCAGGTTGATGGAGCGCAGCAGGGTGGACTTGCCGGAACCCGACGGGCCGATGATCGACACGACGTCGCCCTTGTTTACGTGCAGGTCGATGCCCTGCAGAACCTTCAGGCTGCCGAAGGACTTATGAAGCTTCTTAACGTCGATCACTCTTGTTCACCCACCTTTCAAGCAGCTTGCCCAGGAAAGAAAGACCCATGACCAGGATGTAATAGAATACCGCGATTGCAAAGAACGGCTCGAACGCGCGGTACGTGCGGGACTGAATCAGCTGGCCTACGCGCAGGATGTCCACCAGACCGATGGACGCGATGAGCGTCGTATTCTTGAGCAGGCTGATGAACTCATTGACCAGCGACGGCATGACGCTCTTGATCGCCTGGGGCAGGATGATGTCCTTCATCATCGGGACATACTTGACGCCCAGCGCCATCGCGGCCTCGTACTGGCCCTTGTCGATGGCGCGGATACCGCCGCGCATGCTCTCGGAGATATACGCTGCGGAGTTCATGGAGAAAACGAGGGTGCCCGCCGTGAACGCCGTGAACTTGACCGGCAGCACCAGCGGCACGCCGAAGTACATCATGAACACCTGAACCATCAGCGGCACGCCGCGGAATATGGAAGTATAGAACGCGGCGAACCATTCCAGAGGCTTGATATTGGAGATTTTAAACAGAGACAGAGGGATGGAGAAGAGCAGGCCCAGCAGCAGGGAGCAGACGGTGACCTCAAGCGTCACCAGCAGCGCATTGCCGAAATCGGGCAGATATTTGATGAGAATGGAAAAGTCTAGCTGCACGGAGCGGTTCCTACCTTTCTGCAGTCATGGGGAAAACGGGCAATGCCCGGACATGAAGCAACGGCACTTGCCTTATTTGGTAAGTGCCGTGCAATTTTGCGAATCTAAACGGTGCTCAGCCCGCAGCTTAGTAGAGCCAGTACTGAACGAGCTTTTCCATCTCGCCGGAGTCGATCATTTCCTGAATCGCGCCGTTGACGAGGTCAACCAGCTCGCTGCCCTTCGGGAAGGCGATGTTGTACTTGTCGGCAACGCCCTCGCTGTCGAGCACGAAGTACTTGAGCATCGGAGAACCGTCGGTATTGAACATGGTGTTGGCCAGCTTCTTGGAGCCGTTGATGGAGGTGAGGCCGGCGACGACGCCGTCAGCGGCCTGCGCAACGGCGGTGCCGACAGCGGCCTGACCCTGATAGGTCTTGAGGGTGGCGCCCTCGATGCCTTCGATCAGCATCTCATAGGTCGTGCCCTGGGAACAGCAGACGATCTGACCCTTGAGGTCGTTGTAAGAAGCGATGGCGGAATCAACCGGAACGACACAACCCACGTCGGTGGTCACGTAGGTCATGGAGAAATCGACGACCTGCGCGCGCTCATCAGTGTAGCTCATACCGGAGATGACGAAGTCGGCGTTGCCGGTCTGCAGGGAGCCGATCAGGGAGGAGAAGGACATCGGAACGATTTCCCACTCGAAGCCCAGCTTCTCGCTCAGGCTCTTGATAATATCGATATCCAGACCCTCGTAGCCGCAGGGATCGGTCTCGGAGATGGTCTCAAAATACATGAAGTCCGGGCTCATGGCGATCTTGAGGGTCTTTCCGGCGAGAGGCTTAGCTTCCTCGGCAACGGCGGTGCAGCACAGCACAAGCATCAGCGCCAGCAGGCAGGCAAAAAACTTCTTCATCATAAATTCCTCCGTAATCTTCTTGAATTCACATATTTAAGGAAAGGGAATGTTCAATCATCATATCAGAAGGATTTGGGTTTGTCAACCCAAATCCTGCATAATTAAGCAAATAAATCCTGAATATTGGTTAAAATAAATGCATAAACCGTGAATAAGGGTGAATTTATGCAAAATTCGCCATGAACGCAGGTTCATGGGGAATTGCATAGCTGCTTCAAACCTGCGCGAAGCGAAGAAGGGGGCTGGGGATGAAATCCCCAGCCAGGGGTTTGGGGACGGCGTCCCCAACGTTCCCACCTCGTTACTTCT
>CAZACE010000331.1:0-2651 GCA_964483255.1 uncultured Oscillospiraceae bacterium | reverse complement strand
GCTGGAAGCGCAGCGGACGGAGCCTTCTGAGGGCGTTTGATGCGAAAATATTAAATTATGTTAATTTGAGATATTTTGTTTGACTTTAATGCAATGCTGTGCTATACTGATTGCAATTTCACAGACAAACACTTGAAAGACTATAACGGAAGTAAGCTTCTTTTCGGAAGTTTCAGAGAGCCGGCGTTTGGTGCGAGCCGGTACGGAAGAGAGAAAGCAGTCTCACTCCTGAGTTGACTCTGCGAAGAATGTATTGGTTTGAGTAGTGGAGTACGGTCGCCCCGTTATCGGCTTTGGGCTTGATGGAGCCCGAGAGAGACAGTATGCCGTGAGGCTGCTGTAATCAAGGTGGTACCGCGAATAAGTATGTTCGTCCTTGAAGCATAACGCTTCAAGGACTTTTTTATTCTAATCAAAGAGGTGAATGATGATGGAGAAAATCAGAATCAGCGACGTGACCATGAAACAGAGTGGAAAGGATTTTTCCCTTTCTTTCAAGGAGAAGATCGAGATTCCGAAGCTATTGGATAAGCTGGGCGTATCCGTCATAGAGCTAGAACCCATTGTACAGCCCAAGATCGATGCGCTGCGCATCAAGTCTGTGGCCTCTACGGTAAAAAACAGCATCGTTGCCGTTCCTGTGCAGCTTGATCAGGAGAGCATCGACGCCACCTGGAACGCGCTGAAAGAAGCGAAGCATCCGCGCCTGCAGGTGTGCGCATCCATCAGCACGGTGCAGATGGAGTATCTCTTCAAGAAGAAGCCGGACGCCATGATCAAGGCGATCGAGGAAACGATTGCGGCCTGCTGCGAGAAGACCGCGGACGTCGAATTTGTCGCAGAGGATGCGACCCGCAGCGATACGGCGTTCCTGTATAGAGCCATCCGCACGGCAATCGCTGCCGGCGCAAAGACCATCACCGTCTGCGACGCTACGGGCTCTATCCTGCCGGACGAGCTGGGCGCGTTCCTGGATGCGATTGCCGAGAATGTGCCGGAAATCAAGAACGTCGCGCTTGGCCTGTCCTGCCTCAATGAGCTGGCCATGGCGGACGCCTGTGCGATCGATGCGATCAAGCATGGCGTGAAGGAGATCAAAGCGGCGGCCTATCAGATCAACCAGGTTTCCCTGTCCAACATCGCGCGCCTGATCGCCGCCAAGGGCGATAACTGGGGCGTTTCCTGCTCCGTGCGCACGGTGGAGATGAACCGCATCGTCAAGCAGATCGCCTGGATGTGCGAAACCCGCCGTTCCAAGAATTCTCCGTTTGATAATGGCGTTTCCGAGATGGCGGATGAGATTTTGCTCACCGCGCATGACAACATTACCACCGTGCTCAAGGCCGTTGAGAAGCTGGGCTATGACCTGAGCGAGGAGGACGGCGCGCGCGTCTACGAGGCGTTCAGGAAGATCGCCGAGCGCAGGGATACGATCACCAGCCGTGAGCTGGATACCATCGTCGCTTCCGCTGCGATGCAGGTGCCCTCCACGTATGTGCTTAGCAGCTATGCGATTACCGCCAGCAATACGTCCTCTTCCATGGCGCATATGCAGCTGGAAAAGAGCGGCCAGAAGCTGGAGGGCGTGGCGCTGGGCGACGGCCCGGTCGATGCGGCGTTCCTGGCGATTGAAAACATTCTGGGCTGCCATTACGAGCTGGATGATTTCCAGATCCGCTCGGTCACCGAGGGCCGTGAGGCGATGGGTGAAACCGTTGTGAGGCTTCGCTCCAGCGGCAAGCTCTATTCCGGTCGCGGCACGTCCACGGATATCGTGGGCTCCAGTATCCAGGCGTATATCAATGCGCTCAACAAGATTACTTACGAGGAGGCTGAGAACGCATGAAGCTTTCCTTTTCGACCCGCGGCTGGTCCCATCTGAGCTGGGAAGAATGCCTGGCTATCGGCGTGAACATGGACTTCGGCGGCATCGAGGTCTACAACCTGCCCAAGTTTCCGGAGCTCATGGAGCGCAGCGCGCCCTTCCACAAATACAACATGGCGGCGACGGCCAGACAGCTTCGCGAAAAGAAGCTGACCATCCCGTGCTTTGATACCTCCTGCGATCTCTCCTCCGACGAAGAAAATTATGTGCCTGCGCTGCGGGATCTCATCCAGATCGCCAGGCAGATGCAGGTGCCCTATGTCACCGTCGTCGCCCTCAGCGACCGCGAGGATGCCGTTCGTGCACGCCTGACGGAGCTGATTGCCGATGCCGAGGCGGCGGACGTCACCATCCTGATCAAGACCAGCGGCATCTACGCCAACACCGCGCGCCTGCGCGCCCTGATGGATGATTTCGCCTGCGATCAGCTGGCTGCCCTGTGGGATATGCATCATCCGTATCGCGACTTCGGTGAGAGCGCGGATGCAACGATCAAGAACCTTGGCGCGTATGTGCGGCATGTGCACCTGCGTGACTCCGACGATAAGGATACCTACAACCTCATCGGCGAGGGCACGCTGCCGGTCGGCGATATGATGCGCGCGCTCTCTTCCATCGATTACGACGGTTTCATCTCCCTGGAGTGGAAGGTCGACTGGATGGAGGATCTGCCGGATTACGAGGTCATCTTCCCGCATTTCGTTAACTACATGAGCCGCTTTGAAAAGACCCGCGGCAAGAAGAAATCCCTGTATCCCAACCACGA
>CAZACE010000330.1:0-2657 GCA_964483255.1 uncultured Oscillospiraceae bacterium | reverse complement strand
GAAGGCCAAGCCGATTGAGGACACGTACGTCGGTGATGCGATGGCGAGCTTGCCGGAAACCGGCGATCCGAGCAGCCTGATGGGCTGGATCACCCTGCTGAGCGCCAGCGGCATCGGCCTGCGTGCTATGAAGCGCAGAAAGAAGTAATTCTTTCAAAAGACAATACTTGCAAAGAGGGCGGGAAAACCGTCCTCTTTCTTGCTTTATAGAAAATTGCGCGAGATTACGTGCAGCGAGCACCGAATGACTTAATCATGTAAAGTTTTTCGGAAGTGGAAGCGGCCACTGGCCGCTTTTCGTACAGAAAGATTGTAATATACCGGTTAATCCTGTTGTTGACAGCATATAAGGAATGCCTTTATAATGGAAATAGAAACAGGCAGATTGCCTGCACGGATTGTGCGTTGATCCGTGTAAAAAAGAAAAGGAGAACTGACTATGAAGAAACTGTTTGCGCTCCTGATGGCTCTGGTGCTCACGCTGAGCTTTGCCTGCGTCGCCAGCGCCGAAATCGACCCGGCTCTGATCGCCGCTGCCCAGGAAGAGGGCGAGCTGGTCGTTTATGGTTCCTGTGAGGAGCCGTATCTGGCCGCCGCTGCGAAGCACTTTGAAGAGCTCTACGGCATCAAGGTTTACTATCAGCGTCTGTCCACCGGCGAGGTGCAGGCAAAGATCAACGAGGAAGCGGGCAACCCGTCCGGCGACGTCTGGTTCGGCGGCACGACCGATCCTTACAACGAGAGCGCCAAGGCCGGCCTGCTGATGCCGTATGAGGCGGCGAACGCCAAGGATCTGGCGGGCGACATGTATCGCGACGCCGACGGCTACTGGTATGGCATCTACAAGGGCATTCTGGGCTTCATGGTCAACACCGAAGAGCTCGAGCGCCTGGGTCTGGAAGCGCCCAAGGGCTGGGACGACCTGCTCAAGCCGGAATACAAGGGTCTCGTTTGGCTCTCCAACCCGAACACCGCCGGCACCGCGAAGCTGGTTGTGAACACCATGGTTCAGCTCAAGGGTCACGACGAGGCCATGAAGTATTTCGTTGAGCTGGACAAGAACGTTGCGCAGTACACCAAGTCCGGTTCCGGCCCGTCCAAGAAGGTCGGCATCGGCGAGTGCGTGATCGGCGTGGGCTTCCTGCATGACGGTATCGCGCAGATCCTCTCTGGCTACGACAACATCGCTCTGGTGATCCCGGAGGAAGGCACTTCCTTCGAAATCGGCGCGACCGCGATCTTCGACGGCTGCGTGCATGAGAATGCTGCGAAGCTGTGGATCGAGTATGCGCTGTCTCCGGAGTGCGTGGAGCTGGCGGATGACGCTGAAAGCTATCAGTTCCTGGTCATCA
Source organism: uncultured Oscillospiraceae bacterium (assembly GCA_964483255.1). Lineage (GTDB taxonomy): Bacteria > Bacillota > Clostridia > Christensenellales > Aristaeellaceae > Ventricola. Next base: position 1,305 of record CAZACE010000330.1, on the reverse strand, counting down.
ACAGCGCGAAGCAGCCTGCTGCCGTCGAGCCGTTTGGCCTGGATCCCAACAATGTCATCGATTATGACTTCGAGGATGCCAAGAACAACACCACCCAGTACGTCAAGGATTACTTCGACGCGCTCGGCGCTTCTGCGGACGACCGCTTCAAGACCCAGTAAGCGGGCGGCTGCCCTGACGTAATCTATCGCAACTCATCGTATCTCTGCGGGGGATGGGGGAAAGCCCCATCCCTCTTTTTTATCGAATGAAGAGGGGTGAATGCCCGATGAAAACTCGCCAGAGCGCAGCGCTTGAGCGCAAGAAGTTTTTCGCCGATCCGGTGATGGTGGTCACCGTCGTGCTGCTGACCGTGCTGCTCGCGCTGTTTATTCTCTATCCGCTGGCCATGCTGCTGCTGGACAGCGTATACGTGCGCGAAACGAACCTTGTGCCGGTGACGGATATTCAGGCGGGGAACGCCGAGGTGACCGTCAAGAACGGAAAGATTGCCGTGCTGAACAACAAGGGCAAGGCGGCGGAATTTTCCGTTGACGAGCTGGACAGCGCATGGGGATATATGTTTGCCAAGAACGGGCGCGTGCTCAAGGAGGACCAGCCTGTTGATCCCGAAAACTGCTATGTGAAGGTTGAGAAGAATTACTTCACGCTGGACGCCTTTCCGCGTATCTTTGCGGATTACACGTTTAACAGGGCGTTTTACAACACGCTGCGGCTGGGCATGATCACGGGCTTTGGCTCGGTGATCATTGGCCTGCTGTTTGCGTATGTGGATTGCTACGTGAACGTGCGCAGCCGGGCGGTTAAAAAGATGTTCGACGTGGTGAGCATGCTGCCGGTCGTTTCGCCGCCGTTTGTGCTGTCGCTGTCGATGATCCTGCTCTTTGGCCGCGGCGGCCTGATTACGCGCGAGCTGCTGGGCATCTATGACAGCGACGTATACGGCCTGGGCGGCATTGCGATCGTGCAGACGCTGACGTTTTTCCCGGTCTGCTACATGATGCTCAAGGGTCTCTTAAAGAACATCGATCCGTCGATGGAGGAGGCCGCGCGCAACATGGGCGCAAGCCGGATGAAGGTATTCACCACGGTGACCCTGCCGCTGATGCTGCCGGGCCTGGGCAATGCGTTCCTGGTGACGTTCATCGAGTCCGTGGCGGACTTCGCCAATCCCATGATGATCGGCGGCAGCTACGATACGCTGGCCACGACGATCTATCTGCGCATCACCGGCGGCAGCTACGACATCACCGGCGCGGCCGCGATGGCTGTCGTGCTGCTGGCGATCACGCTGGTGCTGTTCCT
>CAZACE010000329.1:0-2667 GCA_964483255.1 uncultured Oscillospiraceae bacterium | reverse complement strand
ATGATCGCATTGGCCAGTGACCACGCGGGTCTGCCGCTGAAGAAGGAAATCATCGAGCTGCTGGAGAGCATGAACCTGGAATACAAGGACTTCGGTGCCTACACCGGCGAGAGCTGTGACTACGCCATCTTCGGCCAGAAGGCGGCAAACGCCGTGGCGAGCGGCGAGTGCGAGCGCGGCATCCTGTGCTGCGGCACGGGCATCGGCATTTCCCTGGCGGCGAACAAGACGAAGGGCATCCGCTGTGTTGTCTGTTCGGACTGCTTCTCTGCGAAGATGAGCCGCGAGCACAACAACGCGAACATGCTTGCGCTGGGCGCGCGCGTGGTCGGCGGCGAGCTTGCGCGCATGATCGTCGAGATCTGGCTCACGACGGAGTTCGCCGGCGGCCGCCATCAGCGCCGCGTCGATCAGATCATGGCGATTGAAGCCGGTCAGGATCTGGGCTGAGAATAATCAATAGGCGCGCCGCAGATTTGCAGCGCGCCTTTCTCAAATATGGAGGAAACAAGCGATGGAAAAACTGCACGTGCTGGGCACGGGCTTTGCCCTGGCGACCCGCTGCTATAATACCTGCTTTGCGATCACGAACGACCACGGTACGCTGCTGGTGGACGCCGGCGGCGGCAACGGCATTCTGCGCCAGATGGAAGATGCAGGCCTCAGTTTTGCACAGGTACACGATCTGTTCATCACCCATGCGCATCCGGATCACCTGAACGGTGTGGTTTGGGTGATGCGCAAGATTATGACGATGATGAACGCCGGCAAGTACGAGGGCGAGCTGCACATCTGGTGCCATGAGACTGTGCACCGCGGCCTTGAGATGATCGGCGAGCTGATGCTGCAGAAGAAGATGCTCAAGCACATCGGCTCCCGCGTGCTCTTCCATGATATCGCGGACGGCATGCAGGCGAATCTCTGTGGCTGCGACGTGACGTTCTTCGACATTGGAAGCACGAAGCTGCTGCAGTTCGGCTTCACGACGACGCTGCAAAGCGGAAAGAAGCTCACCTGCCTGGGCGACGAGCCGTATAACCCGGTCTGCGAGAAATATGTCGCAGGAAGCGACTGGCTGCTGTGCGAGGCGTTCTGTCTGCTTGCTCAGGCGGATATCTTCAAGCCCTATGAGAAGCACCATTCCACCGTCGCGGACGCGGCGAAGCTGGCCAGTGAGCTTTCTATCCCGCATCTTGTGCTCTGGCATACGGAGGACAGGAATTACGCAAACCGCAGGGAACTCTACACCGCTGAGGCAGTCGAGTCCTATGCCGGTGATCTGTATGTACCCTATGATCTGGAGGTCATCACGCTTTCATGAACATCATCGCGATTCTCTGTGACGAATTTGAAGTAAGTCAGGCCATCGCCGAGCGCATTGTGGCGCTCATCGACGAGGGCAACACCATTCCGTTCATCGCCCGCTATCGCAAGGAGCAGACCGGCGCCATGGACGACCAGAAGCTGCGCGCGCTCAGCGAGCGGCTGGAATACCTCAGAAGTCTGGATAAGCGCCGCGAAGCGATTGAACATGCGATTGAGGAGCAGGGCAAGCTGACGGATGAGATCCGCAGGCAGCTCGCGCTTTGCCAGACGCTTGCCGCTCTGGAGGATATTTATCGTCCCTTTAAGCCCAAAAGGCGCACGCGCGCGATGATCGCGCGTGAAAAGGGCGTGGAGCCGCTGGCAAAAGCCATCATGGCGCAGGGACGAAACGACGTGCCCGAGAAGCTCGCAGAGGCGTACGTCAGTGAAGAAAAGGGTGTGCCGGACGTGCAGACGGCGATCCAGCTCGCACAGGATATCCTTGCCGAGGAGATCAGCGATGACGCGAACATCCGCGCGAAGCTGCGTGAATTGGTGGGACGGCAGGGCATGCTGCGAAGCGTATCCGCTAAAGAGGGCGACAGCGTCTATGCGCAGTATTACGATTACCGCGAGGGCGTTTCCCGCGCGGCGGATCACAGGATTCTGGCGCTCAACCGCGGCGAGAAAGAGGAATGGCTGAAGGTATCCATTGAGATTGACGAGGCGCTGGCCCATCAGACCATCTGCCGCCAGGTGATCGATCCGCCGAGCGCCTGCTGCAACGTGGTGCGCGCGTCGGTGAAGGACGCATGGAGCCGCCTGATTGAGCCGTCGCTTGAGCGCGAAATTCGCGCGGAGCTTACCGACAGGGCGAACGAGGGCGCGATCCGCGTCTTTGGTCAGAACGTGGGTCAGCTGCTCATGCAGCCGCCGATCCGGGGCAAGGTGACCCTCGGCGTGGACCCGGGCTTCCGCACGGGCTGCAAGCTTGCTGTCGTCGATGAGACGGGCAAGGTGCTGGAAACCGGCGTGGGACATTTCACCATTCCCGGTCAGGACAGGGCGAAGGAGCAGGCAAAGCGCCTGATCCTCTCCATGATCCGCAGGCACGGCGTTACGGCAATCGCTATCGGCAACGGCACTGCCTCGCGCGAGAGCGAGCAGTTCATCGCATCGCTGCTGCCCGAGGCGCCGGGCGTCAAATACATGATCGTCAGCGAGGCGGGCGCGAGCGTCTATTCGGCCAGCAAGCTGGCGGCGGAGGAATTTCCGGAATTCGACGTATCTCTGCGCAGTGCGGTGTCAATCGCCCGGCGCATGCAGGATCCGCTCGCGGAGCTGGTGAAGATCGATCCCAAG
>CAZACE010000328.1:0-2670 GCA_964483255.1 uncultured Oscillospiraceae bacterium | reverse complement strand
CGCCTGGGCCTGGTCGGCGCCGCCGGCATCGATACGGCAAAAGGAAAAGATTAAGCCTGCTCTCAGAGCAGCTTAAAAACGCTGCGAAGCAGAGGAGGGAGTCTGAGGGTTTGGATTTTCCAAACTGGGGCAGCTCTGACCGACGAGCGTCGAGCGAGGAGACAGAAATCCCTCAGGCGGGTTTTAGGGCGGCAGCCCTATACTAAACACACAGGAGTGACACCCATGTCAGGTAAATATGTAACCATGGACGGCAATGAAGCCGCCGCATTTATGGCCTATCCCTTTACGGAGGTGGCGGCGATCTATCCGATTACGCCATCTTCGCCCATGGCGGGTCTCACGGACGCCTGGTCCGCAAAGGGGAGAAAGAATGCCTTCGGCCAGACGGTCACGCTGACGGAGATGCAGTCCGAGGCCGGTGCGATCACGGCCGTGCATGGCGCGCTGCAGACGGGTTCTTTGGCGACAACGTATACGTCCTCCCAGGGCCTCATGCTGATGGTGCCTGTGCTTTACCGCATTGCGGGCGAGCGCCTGCCTGCGGTGCTGCATGTGGCTTCCCGCACGGTTGGCACGCATGCCATGAGCATCTTCGGCGACCACAGCGACGTGATGGCCTGCCGCCAGACAGGCTTTGCGATGCTTAGTGCCGGCAGCGTGCAGGAGGTGGCAGATCTTGCGCCTGTCGCGCATCTGAGCGCGATTAAAGGCCGCATTCCGTTTATGCATTTCTTTGACGGCTTCCGCACGTCCCATGAGATCAATAAGATCGAGCTCCCGGATCAGGATAAGATCGCAGAGCTGATCGACCAGGACGCGCTCAAAGCCTTCCGCGACGGCGCGCTCAACCCGGAGCACCCGATGCTGCGCAACACCGTGCAGAACGGCGACGTGTACTTCCAGGTGCGCGAAGCGCATAACAGCTTCTATGCTGAGCTGCCGGATATCGTGGAAAACTACCTTGCCGAAATGGCAAAGATCACCGGCAGAGCCTACCATGCTTTTGATTACTTCGGCGCGGAGGATGCGACCGATGTGGTCATCGCCATGGGCTCCGTCAGCGGCGTGATCCGCGATGTAGTCAGCCAACTGGTGAAGGCGGGCAGGAAGGTCGGCTTTCTGCAGGTACATCTGTATCGCCCCTTCTCCGCAAAGCACTTTCTGGCGGCACTGCCCAAGAGCACGGCGCGCATTGCCGTGCTGGATCGCTGCAAGGCGATGGGCAGCGCGGGCGAGCCGCTCTTTGAGGATGTCTGCAGCGTGCTGATGAACAGCGAGCGCTACGGCATCCGCGTCATCGGCGGCCGCTACGGCTTGAGCTCCAAGGATACGGATCCCGCGCAAATCGCCGCGGTGTTTGAGAATCTGGCGTCCGAGAAGCCGATTCGCAGCTTTACCGTGGGCATTGAGGACGATGTGACGCACCTCTCCCTGCCGCTCAAGCCCTACGCGGAGAATACCGAGGGCCTTGTTCGCTGCAAGTTCTGGGGTCTCGGCGGCGACGGCACGGTTGGCGCGAACCACAACACCGTGCGCATCATCAACGACAACACGGAGAAGTTCGCTCAGGCGTATTTTGAGTATGACGCCAAGAAGTCCTTCGGCGTCACCAAATCCCATCTGCGCTTCAGCGATAAGCCGATTACCAGTTCTTACTATGTCAAGCAGGCCGATTTCGTCGCCTGCCACAACCAGAGCTATATTACCCAGTACGACATCGTGGATGAGGTCGTTCCGGGCGGCATCTTCCTGCTCAACTGCAGCTGGAAGGAAGAGGAGCTTGAGCAGCACATCCCCGCCGCTGCCAGACGGCAGATTGCCGAAAAGAACATCCGCTTCTACATGATCGATGCGAATCGGATTGCGCGTGATCTGGGTCTGGGCAGCCATACCAATACGGTGCTGCAGGCGGCGTTCTTTGCGCTGATGGAGGTCATCCCGACCGAGAAGGCGCTGGGCATGATCAAGGACGCCGTGCGAAAGACCTACTTTGCCAAGGGCGATGACGTCGTCAGCCGCAATGTGGCGGCTATCGACGCGGGCGCAACGCAGATCGTGAAGGTCGATGTGCCGGCTTCCTGGGCGCAGGCCGAGGAAAAGACGGATGCAGAGGGCGGCAAGCTGCCGGATGTGGTCAGAAAACTGCTCCTGCCGGTCAACAGGCAGAAGGGCGACGATTTGCCCGTCAGCGCGTTTAAGGGCTATGAGGATGGCCGCATCGATATGGGCCTGACCGCCTTTGAAAAGCGCGGCATCGCCCTGACCGTGCCACGGTGGGATGCGAGCAAGTGTATCCAGTGCAACCGCTGCGCGCTCGTCTGCCCGCATGCCGTCATCCGCCCGTATCTGCTCAGCGAGCAGGAGAAGGCGAATGCGCCGGAAACCTTTGAAACCGTGCCTGCCATGGGCGCGGCAGCGAAGGGTCTGCATTTCAGCATGCAGGTATCCAGTCTGGACTGCACCGGCTGTTCCAGCTGCGTGGCCTGCTGTCCTGCCAAGGAAAAGGCGATCACCATGGTGCCGGCGAAGTTCACCGCCGAGCAGAAGGAAAACTGGGAATACGGTCTCAGTCTCAGCGACAAGGGCGACGTCTTCCCTGTGTATACCATCAAGGGCAGCCAGTTCTGCCAGCCGCTGGTGGAGTTCTCTGCGGCTTGTGCGGGCTGC
>CAZACE010000327.1:1460-2680 GCA_964483255.1 uncultured Oscillospiraceae bacterium | reverse complement strand
GAGAAGTTGGCCTCGCACATGGAGCCCAGAACCAGACCCAGAACGATCGCGGCGCTGTTGAAATGGCAGGCCTTGATGATAACGCCCAGCACGCCGGCCAGAACCATGATCTGCACGTCAGCGATGGACATCTGGTTGGCATAAGCGCCGATGAGCGCCAGCATGACGATGATCGGTCCGAGGTAGGAATACGGCACAGACAGGATCTGCGCGAAGACCTTGGCGATACCGATGGCGACGATAACCATCAGGATGTTGGAGACGATCATGGAGGCGAAGGTCGCAGAGAGGTACTCCGGCTGATTGACCAGCAGCAGCGGACCCATCTGGACGCCCTTGAGCGTCAGCGCGGACATCATAACGGCCGCGGCGTTGCCGCCCGGAATGCCCAGCGCCAGCAGCGGAACCATCGCGCCGCCGGTCGCAGCGTTGTTGGAGGTTTCAGAAGCGGCGACGCCGTCGATGATACCGGTACCGAACTTCGGACCATTCTTGGAAATCTTGGCTTCCATGGTGTAGCACATAAAGGAAGCGATGGTCGCACCGGCGCCCGGCAGGATGCCGACCACAGTGCCCACGACGGAGCAGCGCAGCATCGTCCACTTCAGGGACCAGATTTCCTTGAGGGTCGGCATATCGGTGTTGACCTTGCCGCCGCCGATGCCATCCTCAGCATTGAGGAAGTCCTTCTTGTTGGTCTGCTTGAGAACCTCGGTCACAGCGAACAGACCGATCAGAACCGGGATCATCTCGATACCGGCCAGCAGCTGCTTGGAGCCGAAGGTCAGGCGCTGCACGGCGTACATCTTGTCCTGGCCCACGCAGGCGAGCAGCAGGCCGATGAGGCCGGAGATGATGGTGGTGAGGATGTGGTCGCCGTCCAGGCAGGTCAGGATGGACAGGCCCATGAAGGTGATGGCGAACAGATCGGCCGGGCCGAACTGCAGCGCAGCCTTGGTCAGCGGGCCGGAGAGCAGGAACATCGCCAGCGCGGAGAACAGGCCGCCCACAGCGGAAGCCAGCAGCGCAACGCCGAGAGCCTTGCCGGCCTCGCCGCGCTGAGCCATCGGATAGCCGTCAAACGTGGTCGGAGCAGAGGACGGCACGCCCGGGATCTTGAAGAGGATCGCGGTGATGGAGCCGCCGGTGATGGAGGAGCAGTAGATCGCAACCAGGAAGACGATCGCCGGGATCGGCTCCATGGTGTAGGTGAAGGTCAG
>CAZACE010000327.1:0-1360 GCA_964483255.1 uncultured Oscillospiraceae bacterium | reverse complement strand
TTCCTTGCCCTTGTTGCGCTTGATGATCTGGATGATGTTGATGATCAGGCAGATCAGCAGCAGGATGATGATGACCTTCGGCCAGGTGTCCGGCTGGAAGGCGTAGGGGTTCTTCTGAACCTTGACGGGAACCGGGGCTTCCAGAACGTGGGTGAAGTAGCTGTAGCCCAGGAACACGACAAGCAGAATGTTCATAATGAGCTCAAACATAATGCTTTTACTCCTTTGTCAATGGATGTCTCTCTTCCCTGAGACGGAAAGAGGGAACAATGTGTCCCCTCTTCCCTGTTCAGGCATGTTTAAGTTGCTTTAAACTCGCTCAGCCCTAAACCGTTTTCCCAATTACTGGAGCTCCGGATAGTCCTTGGTCAGGGTGCCCTGCTCGCTCATGTAGTCGCGCAGCGCCTTCCACTCGGCCTCGGCGAAAGCCGGCAGCTCCTCAACGGTCGGAACCGGACGCTGGTCATACGCAGCGTTCTTGAGGAACTCCTGCCACTCCGGACGGACACGGGCTTCTTCGATCGCAGCGACCATCGCGTCGATGGCTTCCTGCGGGGTGCCCTTCTTGGCGAAGATGGCGCGCCACGGACCCATGTAGGAGTTGATGCCCAGCTCGCCGGTGCACTGCATATCCGGGAAGATGCTCATGCGGTTCTCGCACAGCGCCAGAATCGGGATGATGTCGCCGGACTCGATCAGGCCGGCGATCTCGTCGGTGCCGGTGATGGCCAGGTCGCAGTGACCGCCAACCAGCGCGGAGTTCGCCTCAGAACCGCCGGAGTACGGGGTCTCGAGCAGCCACATATCGGCAGTCGCCTGGCCCAGGGACGCGCCGTCAACGCCGGTCGCGGTCAGCATCGCAACGGAAACCTCGAACGGATGCTCGTTGATGTAGGCAGACAGCTCTTCCCAGTTGGTAACGCCGTACTTGTCCATGCTCTTCTTGGAAGCAGCGATGATGTTGATGGAGTGAACCAGAACGTCGATCGGCTGGAACTCTTCCTTGAAGTTCATAGAGGTGGTGCCGGACATGTCCTGCATGAACAGGGACTGGGTGCCCAGCATGAAGGTGTAGCCGTCGGCCGGCTGCTTGTAGGTATACTCGACGCCATTGACGCCGGCAGCGCCTTCAACGTTGACAACGTTGACCGGCACGCCCAGGATCTCCTGGAGCAGGTTGGCCATCGGACGCAGGGTGGAGTCAGCGCCGCCGCCGACGCCCCACGGGCAGATGATGTCGATCTTGCGCTCGAACTTGAATTCGGCGCTGGCGCACGCGGCAACCGCCACGAGCATCACGATCGCGAGGACGAGACATACGAGCTTCTTCATGGTGTAGAACCTCCTTTTATTTTCTTAA
>CAZACE010000326.1:0-2696 GCA_964483255.1 uncultured Oscillospiraceae bacterium | reverse complement strand
CGATGCGGACGAGAAGACGCTGCGCGGCTCGAGCAGCGAGGTCAGCGAAATCATGAAGGAAGAGCTTGCCGCGCGCGTGAAGGATGCCGGTATCGTCATCGAGGATGTGCGCATCACCACCCTCGCCTATTCCGACGAGATCGCCGCCGCCATGCTCCAGCGCCAGCAGGCAACCGCCATCATTGCCGCCCGCCAGAAGATCGTCGAAGGCGCAGTCGGCATGGTGAAAATGGCCATCGACCAGCTGGGCGAGGAGGAGGTTGTCGTGCTCGACGAGGAGCGCAAGGCCGCGATGGTATCCAATCTGCTGGTCGTGCTTTGCGGCAGCAAGGATGCACAGCCCATCGTCAACAGCGGTTCGATTTACTAAGGCGCAGGCTGTGCCCGCTTCCACTTCCGAACCACTTAACAATATTAAGCCATTGCGTGCTCGTTGCACGCATCGGCGTGTAATCTCCCATCGCAATAAAACGGAGGTTCCCATGAACGAGGAACAGCTCAAGGCCAAAGAAGAGCAGCTTGCAGCGCGCATGCAGCGCATCGCCGACATGGAAGCGCAGGCGCTCAAAAAGGAAAAAGCCCTCAAGGAAAAGGAGAAGGCGAAAAAGCAGGTGCTTCTTCGCCTTGCTCCGTCCCTGTGGGACGAAATTGCAAGCTGGGCGGAGGACGATTTTCGCTCCATCAACAGCCAGATTGAATATCTGCTCACCGAAGCCGTACGCAGCCGCAGAAAAGGAAAGTAATCTATGGCCTGCATATTCTTTTTCTCCATCCCGGCGCATGGGCATGTCAATCCCACGCTGCCCTTAGTACGCGAGCTGACAGCCCGCGGGCACAAGGTGATCTATTACGAGACGGAGGAATTTCGCGAAAGGATCGAGGATGCCGGCGCGCAGTACATCTGCATTGAGCCCTACATGCCGCCCGCGCCCAAGAATATCGATCAAATCGCGGGGAAGGATTTTGCCGCGCTGATTGAGATGGTTACCGAAACGACGCTCGCGCTGGACAAGAGGATTGCTGAAGACGTCGCGAAGGAAAAGCCGGATCTGATCATCGGCGATTCCGTCTGCTTCTGGGGCAGGCTGCTGGCGAAAAAGCACGGCGTTCCCTTTGTCTGCTCTACGACGACGTTCGCCTTCAACCAGCATTCAGCGACAAGCATGAAACCGCACCTGCCGGAGATCATCCGCATGATTTTCGGCATGCCGCGCATCGAGAAGAGCATGCGGCGCCTGCGCGATCATGGCTATGCGGCGGGCAGCTTTCTGGACGTCATTCAGAATGATCCTGTCACCGACACGATCGTCTATACGTCCCGTCTCTTCCAGCCCAGCGCCGAAACCTTCGGCGGGAACTACGCGTTTGTCGGGCCGTCCGTTTCCTTCCGTTATCCGCGCAAAGCGCATGCGCGGCCGCTGGTGTATATCTCTCTGGGCACCATTCTGCACAACGCGCCGCGCTTTTACCGCAGCTGCATCCGTGCACTCAGGGAGATGGACTGCGACGCGATCATCTCCATCGGCAGCAAGGTGGATCCGGCGTCTCTGGGTGAGATTCCCGAAAACGTACAGATCTTCCCACGCGTAAATCAGGTCGAGGTGCTCGCCTCGGCAGATGCCTTCCTCACCCACTGCGGCATGAATTCCGTCTCGGAAAGCCTTTTGTGCGGCGTGCCGATAGTGCTCTTCCCCCAGCACAGCGAGCAGGAGGCCGTCTGCGCCCGCACCGAGGCGCTGGGCGCAGGCCTTCGGCTGAAAAAAGCCACGCCGAAGGATATCCGAGAAGCGCTCACGGCGGCGCTTGCGGATACACGATACAGGGACGCCGCGAAGGCAATCGCAGAGGATTTTTCCAAATGCGGCGGCGCGAAGGCTGCGGCGGATTTTATTGAGGCAAGAATCTCGCCATGAAAAAACAGACTGGCAGCGATGTCAGTCTGTTTTGTTTGAAGCAGCCATTTCAGAATCGTAATTGTCGCCTCCGGCTCCGCTCCGATTCCCGTATGCCTTTGCGCTTCGCGCATGGGGGACGATGGGGATTGCATCCCCATACCCCTGCCTGGGGACATCGTCCCCAGACCCCGCCTTCGCTTCGCGGCGTTTTTAAGATGCTTACCTTAGCTGTGCGATAGCACAGCGTAATGGGTGCAGGGACAATGTCCCTGCCAGGGGCATGGGGACAGCGTCCCCATACGTTCCCTTCTCCGCTTCGCGCGGTTTTAAAGATAGTTGGTGATGGACTCGTAGACCGTACCGTCCAGCGCGGTCATGGTCTTCGCTGCCGTCATGGAATTGAGCACAGCCTCCTGCGTGCTCTCCGCCGCCGCGCGGAAAGCCATCTCCAGCGTATGCTCGGTGAGCACCTGCTGGCTGAGCACCCGATGCATGCCGCCATGGGGCACACGGTTCGCCGTCGTAAAGCCAATCATCACATCGCCGCTGCCATGGCCGAAATACGAGCCGTTGCGCGCAAGGCCCACGGCGCAGCGCTTGAGAATCCTGCGCAGCTGCCTGTCATTGACGGGCAGATCCGTTGCCAGCACCATCATGATCGAGCCGCGATCCTGCGGTTCTTCTTCTGCCTTTGCGTTTCGCTTTTCGATAATCTCCCGGCCCAGCGCCCGCTCCAGAACATGCAGTTCCTCCAGCGTGCCGTGATTGCTCTGCACCAGCACACCCAGCGTATACGTCTTT
>CAZACE010000325.1:0-2700 GCA_964483255.1 uncultured Oscillospiraceae bacterium | reverse complement strand
GCGGGCATCGGCACCTATATCCTCTTCCAGGAGACCTATCACAAGGAGAGCTACGAGCAGCTGCATCCGACCGGCCCCAAGCATGATTATTGCTACCACACCGAGGCGATGGACCGCGCGATGGAGGGCGGCATCGACGATGTGGGTCTGGGCGTGCTCTTCGGCCTGGAAATGTATAAATACGAATTTGCCGGCCTGATCATGCATGCCGAGCATCTGGAGGCCGTGCATGGCGTCGGCCCGCATACCATCTCTGTGCCGCGCCTCAAGCGTGCATCGGATATCGATCCGGATCAGTTTGACAACGGCATCGACGACGATATCTTTGCCAAGATCACGGCCTGCATTCGTCTGGCTGTGCCGTATACAGGCATCATCATCTCCACACGCGAGAGCGAGGCTGTGCGCGGCAGACTGCTTCGCTGCGGCGTGTCGCAGGTTTCCGGCGCTTCGCGCACGAGCGTGGGCGGCTATACCGAGGCGGAGCGCCCGACGGATACCGAGCAGTTTGATGTGTCGGATCAGCGCACGCTGGACGAGGTCGTCCGCTGGCTGATGGAGAACGATCATATTCCGTCCTTCTGCACGGCCTGCTATCGCGAAGGGCGCACGGGCGACCGCTTCATGAGCCTTTGCAAGAGCGGCCAGATTCTCAACTGCTGCCATCCCAATGCGCTGATGACGCTGACCGAATTCCTGACGGACTACGCGAGCGAGGAGACGAAGAAGGTCGGCTTTGCGATGATCGAGCGCGAGCTGGCGCGCATCCCGAAGGAGAAGGTGCGCATGATTGCCAGGGAAAATATCGAGGCGATCAAGAATTCCAACCGCCGCGATTTCCGCTTCTGAGAAAGGAAATGCCTATGAGTTTACTGAGTGTACCATCATCCGAGCGGCTGCACATCGGCTTCTTCGGCATGCGCAACGCGGGCAAATCCAGCCTGGTAAACGCCGTAACCGGGCAGGCGCTTTCGCTGGTGAGCGACGTGAAGGGCACGACGACGGATCCTGTGAAAAAGGCGATGGAGCTTTTGCCGCTGGGGCCGGTGGTGATCATCGATACGCCGGGCATGGACGACGAGGGCATGCTGGGCGAAATGCGCGTGGAGCGCGCAAAGGCCATGCTGGACAGCGTGAATATCGCCGTGCTGGTCGTCGGCTGTGAATGGGGCATGCAAAAGGAAGATCATGCGCTGCTGGAGATGATCAGGCAGCGCAAGCTGCCGCACATCATCTGCCGAAATAAGTGCGATCTGCTTGCAAAGCGGGAAAATCTGGGCGAAAATGAACTTTACGTCAGCGCGATGACAGGCGAAGGGATTGATGCGCTGAAAGAGATGCTCGGTCGATTTGGGGCGGCGAAGGCGGAAAAGAAGATCGTGGCGGATTTGCTTGAGCCGGGCGATCTGGCGCTCCTGGTCGTGCCGGTGGACGAATCTGCGCCCAAGGGCCGGTTGATTCTTCCCCAGCAGCAGACGATCCGCGAACTGCTGGATCATCACATGATGGCGATGGTCTGTCAGGACACGGAGGTGAGCAAAACGCTGAGCATGCTCGCCGTGAAGCCAAAGCTGGTGATCACGGATTCTCAGGCATTCGGCCGAGTGGCAAAAGAGGTGCCGGAGGATATCCTGCTTACGTCGTTTTCGATCCTCTTTGCGCGCTACAAGGGCAGTTTGCCGATGCTCCTTCGCGGCGCGGCGGCGCTTAATCGGCTCAGGGATGGCGACCGCGTGCTGATTGCCGAGGGCTGCACGCACCACAGGCAGTGCAATGATATCGGCACGGTAAAGATTCCGGGCTGGATTGCGGATTTTACAGGAAAGAAGCTGGAGTATGCATTCTGCTCAGGCGGCGAGTTCCCGCAGGATCTGGAAAGCTTTGCGCTGATTGTGCACTGCGGCGGCTGTACGCTGACGGAGCAGATGATGAAATCGCGGCTGGGAAAGGCGAAGGAGGCCGGCGCTGCGGTGGTCAACTATGGCATGGCGATTGCGCACATGCATGGCATCCTCGCAAGGAGCTTGCAGGTCTTTCCGGATGCGGCAAAGCTGCTGGAGGAATAAAAGGGGACTGGGGATGAAATCCCCAAACGTTTCCCTTAATGAGCTTTATATCTCTGTTGCCGCAAAAAAAACTGCCGCAGGAAACCCTGCGGCAGATTCTTTTTCGGTGAAGTGGATTAGGCCATGAGCTCCTTGCAGGCCGCGACCAGCGCGTCGTTCTCCGCCTTGGATTCGGCGTGGGAAGCAGCGTTGGTGTTGACGTAGAGCTTGATCTTCGGCTCGGTGCCGGACGGACGGATGCAGACCCACGCGTCGTTCTCCAGCTCGAAGTAGAGCACATCGCTCTTCGGCAGACCAGCCGGAGTTACATCGCCAGTGGCCAGGTCGGTGCGGGTGCCGGCGAGATAATCGCGAACGGCGAGCACCTTCTTGCCGGCAAGGGTCTTCGGTGCGTCGGTGCGCAGGCTCTTCATGATGGCCTGCATCTTGGCGACGCCATCCTTGCCCGGCAGGGTGACGGATACGACATTCTCGACATAGTAGCCGAAGGTCGCGTAGATCTCCTGCAGGATGTCGTAGAGGGTCTTGCCCTGAGTGCGGGCCCAGGCAGCAGCCTCGGCGATGAGCAGGGAGGCGTTGACGCCGTCCTTGTCGCGCACGAAGGTGGAGGACAGGAAGCCGTAGCTCTCCTCAA
>CAZACE010000324.1:0-2709 GCA_964483255.1 uncultured Oscillospiraceae bacterium | reverse complement strand
TTGCGCCGCTGGTTACCATGTCCTGCTGAGCGAGGTAGCCAATGCGCGTGCCGCGTACGATGGATATTTCGCCGGCGTCGGGGGAATCCAGCCCGGCGATGATGCGCATCAGGGTCGATTTGCCGCAGCCGTTTACGCCGACCAGACCGATGCGGTCGCCCTGCTGCATGGTAAAGGATACATCTTTCAGAACGGCATTGACGCCAAAGGACTTGGCGATATTTTGCGCGCTCAATACAATCATGGCTGTTTAGCTCCTATCTATCATCAAAGCGTTCATCTTTGCAAATCATATCATCTTATTATACGATACGGGACAATTTGGCGCAAGGCAATTCTGCCAGTTCCAAGGGAAAGAAACGAAAGAAACGAAAGAAACGAAGAAGAGAATTAGCGCTTGCGCATCAGATAAAAAACGCGTATAATGAAGAAGGTCAAAGAAAGTTTAATTATGCGAGGTGTTTCACATGAGGCTGCTGAGCGATTCTATAGAAGATTTCATCAAAGCATTGATGGAAGACGAGACGTATGAAATCGAACTGAGGCGAAATGAACTGGCGGAGCATTTTCAATGCGCGCCTTCTCAGATTAACTATGTGCTGGCGACGCGCTTCACGCCGGATCATGGTTATGTGATTGAATCCAGGCGCGGCGGCGGCGGCTATATCCGCATTGTCCGTCTGGCTGCGACGAGCCGAGAGGAATTGCTGCAGTCGCTTTATCAGCGCATCGGCACATCCATCAGCGGCGGCGACGCAGCAAGGATTATCGAGCATCTGAAGACGGAGAAGATCGTTTCGCCCGATGAGGCGAGTTTGATGCTGGCGGCGCTTTCGCCGCAGGCAGTTCCGCTTCCGCTTTCCATGAAGGATGCGCTGTGCGCAGGCACGCTGCGCAGTATGATTCTTGCGCTGGCCAAGCGCAGGTGCTAAGGTCTGACAGGAGGGTTTCGACTTTGAATATACCCAAGGGATTTACGCAAGGGGCAATGAAGGCTCTTGTGCAGGCGCAGATCTGTGCAGCTTCGATGGGCCAGGAAAAGATGGGTACAGGGCATCTCGTTGTCGGTTTGTGCAAGGCTAACGATGAATTGACACAGTGCATCATCGGCGATCTGTCCGTGCAGGAACTTGAGCATGAGGTGCTCAGCCGTTATGGTCGTGGCGAGGCGGGCTTTGCCCGGATTACCGGCGTAACGCCGCATGCGCAGCGCGTGCTGCTGCGCGCGCTCAGCTATGCGAATCCGCAGAAGAAGACGCTTGCAGCCGTTGCGCATATCTGGAAAGAATTGCTGTATGAAGAGGGATGCTGCGGCCTGAATGTGCTCATCGAGTTTGGCAAGTCTGTCGAGGGCATGCGCGCAGCGCTGGCGGATGCGGCGGGAGAAATCGAGCGTCCGCTTGCCGCAGGAAGCATCGCGGCATCGTCCGAGCCGATTTCCGGGCAGGAGGCGGCGCAGGTGCAGCTTGCAGAGCAGAAACAGAAGGAAGACAGCGTGCCCAAGGAGCAGATTCTGGAGCAGTACGCGCGTAATCTGACACGGGCGGCTGCAAAGGGCGAGCTCGAACCGCTTATCGGCCGTCAGGCGGAAGTAGATGCTATGATTCGTGTTCTTGGCAAGAAGATCAAGAACAATCCGCTGCTCATCGGTGAGCCGGGCGTCGGCAAATCGGCGCTGGCGGAAGGGCTTGCCAGCCGCATTGCTAGCGGCGACGTACCGCCGATGCTCAAAAATGTGCAGATCTGTGCGCTGGATATGGCGCAGGTGATCGCGGGCAGCAAGTATCGCGGTGAATTTGAGGAGCGGATCAAGAAGGTACTCGCCAGTGTGCAGGAGATGGGCAATGTGATCCTCTTTATTGATGAGATGCATACGCTCATCGGCGCAGGCAGCTCCAGCGAAGGTTCCATGGATGCGGCTAATCTGCTCAAGCCGGCGCTTGCTCGCGGTCAGGTGCGCGTTATCGGTGCGACGACCTATAAGGAATACCGCAAATACGTCGAAAAGGACGCCGCGCTTGCACGTCGTTTCCAGAGGATCGACGTGCGCGAACCGGATCATGAGGAGACGCTGAAGATTCTCAGCGGATTGCGCGAGCGCTATGAGGATTATCATCATGTGACGATTACGGATGAGGCGCTTGAGTCTGCGGTTGAGCTTTCCGCGCGCTTTGTGACGGACCGCTGCATGCCGGATAAGGCGATTGATCTGATCGACGAAGCGGCTTCGATGGCGAAGATTGCGGGTTGGGCGCAGGAAAGCGATCTTGACCAGATTGTTATCAGCGCTAAGGAGGTTGCCAAAGTTGTCGGAAGCTGGACCGGCGTGCCTGTGGAGCGTGTCGGTGCGAATCGGCAGGCAGATATTCTTGGTCTGGAAAGCAGCCTCAAACGCCGGATCGTCGGCCAGGATGAAGCCGTCGAAACGCTGGCGCGGAGTCTGAAGCGATCGCGCGCGGGCCTTGGCGATCCGACAAGGCCGCTGGGCGTATTCATGCTGCTTGGCCCGTCGGGCGTGGGCAAAACGGAGCTTTGCAAGGCGCTTAGCGAAGCGCTCTTTGGCAGCGAGGAATCGCTGATCCGCATTGATATGTCCGAATACAGCGAAGAAGCGACGGCTTCCAGGCTGATCGGTTCGCCGCCGGGCTATGTCGGCCATGGCGAGGGCGGCCAGCTGACGGATGCTGTGCTCAAGCGTCCTTATTCCGT
>CAZACE010000323.1:0-2717 GCA_964483255.1 uncultured Oscillospiraceae bacterium | reverse complement strand
GACCGCAGACACCGGTAACAAATACTTTCATTCTTTCATCTCCGGTCACTCATCTGTAACGTCCTGCACATTCGCGAACGATCGCATTCATGGCGTCCATCTTGCGCAGCATATCCTTCGCCAGCGCAATCTGGCAGCGCGTGCGCTCCAGATTGTGATGCGCGTGCTTCGTCTTGAAATATTTATCGCCCATGATATAGTCGTCCAGGAAGCGCGTGGAAAGCTCACAGGCCAGCGAGAAGCAGCTCAGCGCCAGCGTATTGATCTCGTTATCCGTCAGCGTCGCAGCCGTCTTCTTGAGGAAGCCCTCCGCAAACGCCCAGAACACGTTCAGATCCAGTCCTGCCCTGCTGGTATCCGGACAATCTTCCTCCACGAAGTTCGCCGCAAAGCGAATCGCATCGCCGAAATCGTGGCCAATCAGGCCCGGCATGACCGTGTCCAGATCGATCACCACCAGCGGCTTATGCGTCGTCTCGTCAAAGAGCACATTGTTGATTTTCGTATCGTTGTGCGTCACGCGCAGCGGCAGCTCACCGCGCTCCTGCATATCGGTGAGCACGCACGCCTGATCCTCCACAGACAGCAGCCACTCAATTTCCTCACGCACCTGCGCCACGCGGCCGCAGGGATCCTGCAGGATATCCGCCTTCAGCTGCGCATAGCGCTTGCGGGTATGATGGAAATTGGGAATCGTGTAAAACAGCTTGCCCGCGTCGAAATCAGAAAGCGTCTGCTGGAATTCGCCGAACGCCTCGCCGGCATTGCGCAGCACGTTCACATCATCACACGTATCGAACGTGACAGACGGCACATAATTGCTCAGACGCCAGAATCCCTCCGCGTCCTCCAGATAATTCTTGCGATCCCTTGTATGATGGAAATGCAGGCACAGCGTATCCGGAGAGGTTTTTCGGATATACTCCGTCACGTGGTCGATATTCTGCATCAGTTCAATCGGATGCTGGAAGGCATACGTATTGACGCGCTGCACCAGATACGACTTGATCTGCGCCATGCCAGAGCCGTCGTCGCGGATATAATTCACCTTGTAGGTGTGATTGACGTTGCCCATCTTGATCTCCTCATAGGAGAAAAACGGGCCGGGAATGCAGAACGCTTCGCCAATCTTCTGAAGCATTCTGGCTGTTTCAAGGTTATTCTTATTCATGATGAGATTCCTTTTCAGCTGCTCAACAAATACTCCTGCATGCTACGCAGGAATGATATGTGCTTGGTATTATCGGAATTCGTATCCGTACGCCTTCGTCACGCTGCGCGGCAGCTCCATGCGGAAGGTCTTCTCGGGATCGACAATCTGGCAAACGCGCAGATTGCCTGCGATGCTTAGCAGCATACCGGCGTCATGCGCATCCATGCCAAGTTCACGGACGAGGAAGGCATGCATGGCAAGCGTCGCGTTATCTCCCGCCTCATCCGCCGTTTTGGCCGAGCAGATGGTCATCGCCAGATCCTCCGTCAGCAGAAAGGGCGTCGGCAGCGCGCAATCCTTGAGGACAGACACGCGCACAGTGATCGCACCGGCAATCTCCACGCCGCACACGCCCACTTCGCCGTCTCCCATGACAGCATGCATATCGCCCATGGCCAACAGCGCACCATCCACATGCACCGGCAGATATAGCGTCGTACCCGCGCCGATACGCGCACAATCCATGTTGCCGCCGTGTGCGCCGGGCGTACCAGTGGGAATGCCCTCGCCAGCAGGCGCCGTGCCGATGACGCCGATCATCGGGCGGAGCGGAAAAGACAGCTTATCGTTGAACTTCGCGCAGCCGCTTTCGATCGGCAGGATCTTTGTCACTTCGCCCGTCACAGCAGTGCCTGTAACACGCTTGCCCTCGCAGTGGATCATCACGCCGTGATCATCCAGCTCGATGGACAGAATCTCCACCTTGAGCACATCGCCAACCCGCGCGTCCTCGATATACAGCGGACCGGTCGCCGGGTTGATATTAGACCAGTCCAGACCGCCTGTATTCTGATCCTCGCGGGTCAACTGACCGCCGAAGCAATCCAGAGTCTCAAAACGGACCATATCACCGTTCGCGCAGTACGCCGCAGGCGCATTCTCTTTGGACATCACGCGAACCTTCTTATCGGTATGAATCGTGAGCATATTCCATCCTCCCGGCGATCATTTAACGATTTATTATACATCCTGTTTCGATATAAGTCAAACGATATCCTAAAAGGCCGCTTTTCGGCGGCCTTTTCAATTCTATGCAGTTTTGCTTTCAACCAACGTAAAGCGAAGAAGAGTGCAGGGACAATGTTCCCGCCGGAGGATTGGGAACAGCGTCCCCAAACGTCCCATCGCCCGCTTACCAGCGCGGCTCCTCGCGGCCAACGAACTCGCGGTAGATCGCGCGGGTCGCAACCTCGAAATCCAGATTGTCGACGCCGACGATGATGTTCAGCTCGCTGGAGCCCTGATCAATCAGGCGCACATTGACGCCAGCGCGGGTCAGCGCATTGAACAAGCGCGCAGAGACGCCCTTGGAGCGCACCATGCCGCGGCCCACGGTCGCAATCAGCGCAAGACCGGAATGGATCTCCACGGAATCCGGCTGGCAGAGCTCATGAATGCGCTGGACAAGGCGCTCCTTTTTGCCGGAAAGCGAATCTTCATGCACAACGACGCACATCGTATCGATGCCGGAAGGCATATGCTCAAAAGAAATGCCCTCTTCCTC
>CAZACE010000322.1:0-2724 GCA_964483255.1 uncultured Oscillospiraceae bacterium | reverse complement strand
CTCTAGGCGGTAGCGAAATCCGATTAATGAAGTGGTAAAGCAAGAGTAAAGTCCTAAATAAAGGACAGCACCTGAAGTGTAATGTAGTCACAAGGTTGAGCGAGACAGCCTTGAAAAACAAGAGAAATGAAAGTGAGGAACCCTCCATGAAGATTCAGTATAGCAATCAGCCCGAAGACCGCATCACCTACTCTGGTTCGGTTTCACTTTTTTGCACCCGGGTTCACTTTTTAGGTGCACGGTTTCATTTTCCAGCACCTAGGTTCAGAATCTAGGCGTGAGTTTCAAATAGCAGAAAAATGCGGACACAAAACGTATGGCCGCAAGACATCAGTTATCGTTTGCTGCTGGAAAAGCGGTAAATAAATCTCCAGGCGCCGTCTCAAAATGGCTAAAAGAGCCACGAGAGACAGCGCCTTTCACCATGCTGTTTTTTGGCATACACAAACAAGCGTACAGCAAAAAGCAGCACAATGCCTATTGTTTTAAGGAAAACGCGTGAGAATCAAGTTACAGACCAGCCGGAAAATGCCTGGGAACCACAAGCCCGCTTCCCAGCGAGCGGTCTTTTTGTATTCTCCCCGATCCGCTTGAAAGAAAAACAGCGCTATGGTATCATGATTTCAGCAACTCTTTTACAACCGATCAAACGAGGTACCATCATTGAATATTGCACTTCTTGCGGCGTCTGTAGTATGCATTGCTTCCGTCATCATCCTCGCCGCCGTCATCAACTGGAAAATGCCCAGCCTGCAACAAATCACGCTGGGCAGCGCCGGAAAGAAAGGAAAACTCGTCGCCGTATGCGCAGCGGCGCTCATCGCCGTCAGCTGCGCGCTGCCCATGGGTCTCTCGCCCGTGTATAACGGCGAAATCCAGGATCATCTGAGCCAGTACGAGCTGATCACCGAGGCTTTCCTCTCCGGCCATCTGGATTTCCAGTACGATTATATCGATGAGCGCCTGCTGGCCATGGAAAATCCCTACGATGCGGCTGAGCGCGAGCGGCTTGGCGTCTATTATTACTGGGATCACGCGTTTTACGACGGTCATTACTACATGTATTTCGGCGTTGTGCCCGTGCTGCTTGCGTTTCTGCCCTATCGCGTCATCACCGGGCAGGCGCTGACCGGTTACCATGTAACCCAGCTCTTTGGCGCGATCTTCATCGCGGGTGTGTTCTCGCTTTTCCATCTTCTGGGCAGAAAGTTCTTCAAAAAGACGCCCTTTGCGCTGTATCTGCTGATCTGCTCCGCCGTATCCTATCTGAGCCTTTGGAACGCTGTGGCAACCCCGGCGCTTTACGGCATGTGCATCGTCTGCGCACTGGGTCTGGCTGTGTGGAGCGTCTATCTGTTTGTTAAAGCCGTCTTCTTTATCGAGGACGAAAACCGTGCGATCGCGACCGCCGCGCTGGCCGCGCTGCTGGGCGCGCTGGAATTCGGCTGCAGGCCGACGGTGGGTCTTTCCAATCTGCTGGTGCTGCCGCTGCTCTATCACTTCCTCAAAAAGCGCAAGATCACGGTTAAGCTGATCCTCAAGCTCCTGCTGGCCGCGCTGCCCTATGTCATCGTGGCGGCAGGACTGATGTGGTATAACTACGTCCGTTTCGACAACCCGTTCGAATTCGGTCAATCCTATCAGCTGACGGTCACCGATCAGAGCAACTACGGCAACATGTTCGCGCAGTTCAGCCCTTCGGCGCTGGCGCACTGTCTGTATTACTATCTGCTTAACCTGAGCAGCCCAACCATTCTTCCCTCGCTGGGCTTGCTGATTTCCTTCCCGCTGCTGCTCGCAGGGCTTGCGCTGCTCTTTGTCAAAAAGAACAGACAAATGCTGCGAGCAGCAAAACTGACGCCGCTGTTTGCGTGCGTTCTGCTTTCCGTCTTTGTGATCATCCTCTTTGAATCCCTCTGGGCGCCGCATCCCACGCCCCGCTACCGGATGGACTTCTCCTGGCTGCTGGGGCTTGCTTCGTTCATCATGATCGGCTGTTCCTGTGAAGCGAGCGAGGATACCGCAAATCTCAGCCGGGCGCTGGGCACGCTCTGCCTGATCACGCTGATGGTTTCCGTGCTGCTGGCGCTCTATCCGCAGAACAAGAATTTCACCGAGTATTTCGCGCCTGAGATCAAGGCGATGCTGGGCATGAAGTGACAAAACCGTCCGTTTTCTTAAAAATGATTCAGAATTCGGGCAAACAGGACTTGCGAAAACCAGGCCGAATCGGTATAATAATGTCCGTACATTGACGGAGAAAGCAACCCCGTGCAATTCCTCAGAGAGCACGCCAATTGCTGCAAGGCGTGCGTTTTGCCAAGGTCTGCTCCGGCCTCCCGAGTACGCGGAGAACACGTCGCCATACTGTGATGAAATCCGCCGGGCGCTCCCGATACAGAGCAGGCAAGGACACAGTGTTTTTCTCTGTGTTGAAGCAAGGTGGTACCGCGAAGTTCAGCTTCGCCCCTGCAAAAAGGGGCGAAGCTTTTTTGTGGGCTGAGCCCACACCCGCTTCCGAACAGCCAAGCAGAATCAAGTTATTCTGTGCTCGCTGTACGGAATTCTGCGTGATTTCTTACGTCTAAAGTTCTTACGATCTAATGAAGGAGAGAAGACAGTTATGAAGCTCAAGAATCTCGTTTCCAAGCGTTACAAGGAGACCCCGGCCGATTGCGTGATCGCCAGCCAGGCGCTGATGATGCGCGGCGGCTACATCAAGCC
>CAZACE010000321.1:0-2729 GCA_964483255.1 uncultured Oscillospiraceae bacterium | reverse complement strand
TGGCATACTATGACAGCTTCACCAAGAAGCCCCAGAATAAGCGCGACGACTGGCGCGACGACGAGATGACCCGCCGTCCGGCTCGAGACGAAGGCCGTGCGGTAGAGACCGAGCGCCGCTATGGCGAAAAGAAGAACTATGGCGACCGCAAGCCCTACGGCGAGCGCCGCGAGTACGGCGACCGCAAGCCCTACGGCGAGCGCCGCGAGTACGGCGACCGCAAGCCCCGCGGCGAACGCCGCGAGTATGGCGACCGCGAGGAGCGTCCGTCTTTCGGCGGCCCCCGTCCGGAGCGCCGCGACGACCGCCGTATGCCGCGTGAGGAGCGTCATCCCCGCGAGGATCGCTTTGAAGAGCGCCGCGCGCCGATGCACGAGGAGGAGCTGGAAAATAACCTGCTCGTGGGCCGTAATCCGATCCGCGAGGCGCTGCGCGCCGGCCGGGATATTGAGAAGCTGCTGGTCGCCCGGGGCGAACTGATCGGCTCTGCGCGCGAGATCGTGGCGATGGCCAAGGATGCGAAGATCGTCGTGCAGGAAGTGGACCGTGTGCGTCTGGATCAGATGGCTCCGAATCATCAGGGTCTCATTGCCGTGGCGAGCGCGTACAGCTACAAGACCGTGGACGATATGCTGGCTCTTGCCAAGGAGCGCGGCGAAGCGCCGCTGCTGGTGATCCTGGATGGCGTAACCGATCCGCATAACCTCGGCGCGATCATCCGCAGCGCGGAATGCGCCGGCGCGCACGGCGTGATCATCCCCGAGCGCCGCGCCGTGGGCCTGACCCCGGCGGCCGTGAAGGCCAGCGCAGGCGCGGTGGAATATCTGCCGGTGGCGCGCGAGGTGAACCTGACCCGCACGATCGAGCGCCTCAAGAAGGAAGGCGTCTGGGTCTATGGCACGGCGATGAACGGCGAGGACTACCGCAAGGTGGACTTCTCCGGCGCGGCTGCGATTGTCATCGGCTCCGAGGGCGAGGGCATCTCCCGCCTGGTAGAGGAGAGCTGCGACAAGGTTGTCTCTCTGCCGATGAAGGGACATATCGATTCCCTGAATGCCTCCGTAGCGGCGGGCATCCTGCTCTACGCCGTGGCCGGCGCGAGGGGCTAAGCGATGAAGCCGCTGCTGCTTGTGGACGGATACAACGTGATTGGCGCATGGGATGTGCCAAGAGCCGAGCATCTGTCCATCGACGAGGCGCGCGAGCGGCTGGTGCATCTGATTGCGGATTACGCGGGCTACTCCGGCGAGGAGGTGATCGTCGTCTTCGACGGACACTACACCGACCGGATGGTCCGCTCGCATCAGGCTGTGCACGGTGTGGAGGTTGTTTTCACCAAGCATGCCGAGAGCGCGGATAATTACATCGAAGCGCAGTGTGCCGCCGCGCCGAAGTGGCGGCAGGTGCGCGTGGCGACGAGCGATTCCACCGAGCAGACGGTAGCCATGGGCCGCGGCGCTGTGCGCATTTCCTCGCGGGAATTCCTTATGGAACTGACGCAGACCCGCACGGTGGGCCGCGTTCGCATGAAGGAAGAAAAGATATCGCGCGGGGACATCTTCTCCCGCCTGCCGCCGCATCAGAGAGAGATCTTTGAGCGCATGCGCAGGGGTCTGGACGAAGAGGACGAAAAGCCTGAGAAAAAGAAGGCTGCGCAACAAAATAAACCTTCCCCTCTGGGGAAGGTGGCTGCCGTTGGGCAGACGGATGAGGTCTCCCGCCGCAGCGGGAAATCCTCCCGCAAGCGGCAGGGCTGAGATCCATATCAAATTATCACACCGAGGAGGACGGAATGTACAAAGACTACGACAGCATGACCGACGAGGAGATTGCGCTGCTGGCACAGCAGGGCGATGTTGACGCGTCGGAATATTTGCTCAACAAGTACAAAAACTTCGTCCGCTCCAAGGCGAGATCGTATTTTCTGGTCGGCGCGGATCACGAGGACATCGTGCAGGAGGGCATGATCGGCCTGTTCAAGGCCTTCCGCGATTTCAAGCCGGACAAACTGGCGTCGTTCCATGCCTTTGCCGAGCTTTGCGTGACGCGCCAGATCATTACGGCAATCAAGACCGCGACCCGCCAGAAGCATATCCCGCTCAATTCCTATGTATCGCTCAACAAGCCGATCTACGAGGAGGAGAGCGACCGCACGCTCATGGACGTCATCACCGAGGGGCGCAGTGCCGATCCGGAGGAGCTGCTCATCGGCCAGGAGAGCTATGTTTCCATAGAGAGCCAGATCGACGAGGCGCTCTCCCCGCTTGAGCGCAAGGTGCTCGCCGCATATCTGGATGGCAAGAGCTATCAGGAGATCGCAGCGAACCTGGACAGGCACGTCAAGAGCATCGACAACGCCCTGCAAAGGGTTAAGCATAAGCTCGAAAAACTCATTCGTCAGCGCAATCAGTAAGGGTGTACACACCCTTGATTTCAATTCAAAATGCACGCTGCATATTGACAATTATCCGATATTTGGATAGAATAAGGGATGAATAATTGGTTGACAGTCCCTTGCAGGTGTAGTTTAATGGCAGAACTTCAGCTTCCCAAGCTGATCGCGTGGGTTCGATTCCCATCACCTGCTCCAAGCGACCTCCGACAATTCGGCGGGCCGCGTTTGCAACTGTCAGCCGAAAGATTTAAGGAGGTAATTCCAATGGCGAAGCAAAAGTTTGAGCGCACTAAGCCGCACGTTAACATCGGCACCATCGGCCACGTTGACCACG
>CAZACE010000320.1:0-2735 GCA_964483255.1 uncultured Oscillospiraceae bacterium | reverse complement strand
AAAACGCACGCTATGAAAACAGATGCCGAAGACGTTATGGAAACACTTATTCCTCATAAGCATTTACCTTTTTCAAACAAAATACCTTGTCATTGGCCATTGACAACTTTAACACACACCGCTTTTGCTCTATGTCCCCCGGCGACAGCGCTACTCCCCTGTAGAGATTCGATAGTAACAGAATCCGGCATAGTGCTCCCTGGCTTGCTTGTCTCTTACGTGCCGGTAAATGCACAGGCTCACCTGCATATTCCCTTCGCACAGATTATACGAATCATTGCAGCCTCGCTGCGAGAACAAAAGCATATAATCAAAATAGCCGAATACTAAGACTCCTCGTCCGTCTGATATACGCTGCGACTATTTCTCTCTTCTCTGATCATTTAAATTAATGTGATCCACGACCAACTGTATCTACTTGTGCTTTCCTTCTTCGCGCCTTCCCATACGATTACCCAGCAGCCTTGCCGCGCAGTCAAAGCAGAAGCATACCGCCTCCAGCAATTGCCCCTTACGAAGCAGCGCAAAAAGAACTTCCCTGGCCAGCGCCATGCCCTCTCCCATTTCCTGCACATGACAAAAGCGTGCCTCATATCGCTTCATTGTTCTGCCCACGATATAATTCCGCTTATACTGCTGCCGCATCGTCAGGTTGTGGGAGTGAAGCACCTGCGCATCACCTGCATAGGCGATCCTATATCCCGCCCCCAACAACTTCTGCACCATGAGCATATCCTCGTTGGTCATGATCGGATGATCAAAACCTCCCACTTCCAGATAAGCAGATCGCCTGTACGCAGCAAAGACGTCCGAAATCATGAAAGCCCGGACGCCCATATCTTCAATCGCTTCGCTGCCCCAGATGCGGCTCGCTGCGGGATAATTGTGTTCACGAACCAATCGCTCAAAGGGACGCGCATCTGCCTTCGGCAGCTGCCGCCCTCCCACCGCCGCGACACGCGGGTCATCAAGCGGCGCAATCAGCCTTTCGATCGCCCGTTCGTCTGTCGGCATTGCATCCTGCGTCATGAAGATCACTACATCGCCGCAGCTCTTGCGCAGCGCCATATCGCGCGTGCCGCCATGATCAAAATCCTTACGATCAATCCGCAGCACTGTAGTGCCCAGCTTCTCAGCCAGTTCGGCTGTCCCGTCATCGGACTGAGAATCCACAACGATGATCTCATCGGGCGAAACCACCTGCCTGCGCAGCGCAAAAACCAGCTCAGCCAGTTCTGAACATGCATTTAGTGTGGGAATAATTACTGAAATCTTCATATGTCTGTGCTTCCTTAAAAACGCTCAACGTGCATACTCTTGTATTATATAGTGTAGCATAGGTTCCGCCACATTTCAACGCCAGTCCTCAATTTACGCATTCCTCAGCCAAAACGCAGATCAGGATTGACATTCATCATTTCGCAGACGCTTTCCACGGAAGTGCCCAGCAGGCTTATAATGGGCTGCTTGGTTTATTTCAATCCCACGTTCTCTATCCTCGCGCAGCTTTCAGCGCTGCAAGCATAATATCACCCAGTCGGCAGGAAAATAAGCCCACTGCATGTGCACACGGGCAGTCCGCTTTAAAATCCGGCATAACGCACAGATCGCAGCCACGCAATCCACCCATACTCGCAAGCACGGCGCACAAAAGTGCATGCGCTGCACCTGCAGCAATCGCTGTTTCGCAGGCATCACCAAGCGACAGACGAAGCTCTATCTTTTCAAATCGTCCATCACGCAGTGAATCCAGCAGAATATGCTTTGCCAGTCTGGATATAAAACGGGACATGGAACTGTCTTTTCTCGTCTTCTGTTTTCGACCGCACGGTTTAAAGCGCAGCGAAAATGCATGCTCTCCCCGGACAAGCACATAATCCCTACGCATATGCACGCCAAGCATGCTCACAGAAAACGCCGCACCACACCGCCCATTTGCAAAAAACGCCTCCATTTGCACGCGTAAACGCATACACAGAAGCCAATAAACCAGCGCGATCAGGTACAGCATCATCAATTTCCTCTTTTCAAGCATGGGTGATATCCTGTATAATGAAGAAAACACCACCGCAATATTCCAATGGAGGAACCTATGAAGCTGATTTCCTGGAACGTCAACGGCCTGCGCGCGTGTCTTGGCAAGGGCTTTGGCGATTACTTTACTGCGCAGGACGCAGACTTTTTCTGCCTGCAGGAGACGAAGATGCAGCCCGGACAGGCGCAGATTCCCGCAGAGGGGTATCATGAGTACTTCTACTCCGCCGAGAAAAAAGGCTATTCCGGTACAGCAATTCTCACCAAGCACGAACCGCTCTCCGTTTCCTACGGCATGGGCAGCGAGCTGCATGATCACGAGGGTCGGCTGATCACGCTGGAATACGAGAACTTCTACATGGTGACCTGCTACACGCCCAACAGTCAGCGCGAGCTCACGCGCCTGCAGTACAGGCTCTGCTGGGAAGAAGACTTCCGCATGTACCTCAAGAAGCTCGATGAGAAGAAGCCCGTGATCGTCTGCGGCGACCTGAACGTCGCCCACAAAGAGATCGACCTCAAGACTCCGAAGACAAACCAAAACAACGCCGGCTTCACTCCGCAGGAGCGCGCCGCAATGACAAAGCTGCTGGACAGCGGTTTTGTGGACACGTTCCGTCATCTGCATCCCGATGTGACCGGCGCATACAGCTGGTGGAGCTACATGTTCAACGCCCGCGCGAACAACGCCGGATGGCGCA
>CAZACE010000319.1:0-2740 GCA_964483255.1 uncultured Oscillospiraceae bacterium | reverse complement strand
TCGCATCAAGGCACATCTTCTTGGCTTCCTCCCAATAGGGGATCTGCGTGCCGGGGATCTTCTTGCCCGTCATCGGGTGATCCTCGTAGATATCGCCGGCCTTGTTCGCGCCGACACCGGCGATCACGCCGGTTTCGATATCCACCGGCGCAGCCATGCCGCCGCAGTCGACGTTGTCCATCACCTTGCCGTTGCCGATGCGGATATAGGCATAGACGATGCCTTCCTTTTTATCGCCCAGCAGGGTCGCCACGCGGATGGTGTTCACGCTCGTCGGGCACAGCGCCGCGATCTCCTCGTGCTGAATCACCTTGTCCTCCACGATGCCGATGCCAGCATTCCTCAGGCGCTCATACAGCGCCGCGGGATCCTTGTAATCCTCCGGCGTGCACTTGAGAATGCCCTGTCCGCTGGAGCCGTCGATCGGCTTACAGATGATGTCGCCGCGGTTGCGGATGAAATCCGCAAACTTCTTTTCGCTCGCCGTGGTCAGATCCAGCCAGGAGCGGCTGACCTGCTCGGAGAACAGCGCGTTGAACTCGGTCTTGTTATCGAAGAAATGCCAGAACTTCTTATCATTCATTCTCGCGACGATGCTGTTGGAAATGCCGCGGGTGATCTGGGTCGCGCGCTGTGCGTCATTCAGACGGTACATCTCCGCAATCTTATAATCAATGTAGCCTGCGTTGTACCTGGCCGCGCACTTCACCATATCCTGCAAAAGCCAGATGCGGCTCTTACCGCTCTTCTTGTGCAGCATATTTGCGGTTTTCAGCATCGCGCGGTAGTCCATCTTCATCGCGCGCTTCATCATATAGGAAAGTCTGCTCATTTTCATAAGCCTCGATTCTCTTTTGATATCTATATCATCGGCAAAATGCCCGCTGGGCATACTCCCGGGATTGTATGGTTTTATTGTATGTCATTTTCGTTTTTTTGACAAGAGCACGTAAAAAAAAGACGGAGCTTTCCGTCTTTTTTGGTATTTCGCCGCCGAAAACATAAGGGCTGTCATGCATGCGACAGGCTGGGAATCCTCAGTTTCCGCTCAGCAAAATCGTCAAATGCCGCGCCCCTGACAAAGAACGTGCAGTCCTCCTCATGATACACCGCGCAGTCAAAACCCTCTGCGCACTTGGGCGCAAAGCCAAGCGTCACCCGACTGACCTGCGCGCCGAAGGCCGCGATCACATCCTGAAGCGTTACGCCCTTCGGGGCAAAGACATTGTGGAGCATCAGCGCGCCGTCCTCCATCTCCGCAATCGCCCACGCGTCCAACCGCCTGTCATGGTATACACAATCCTGCATGAACTGCGCCGCATAGAAGAAGATCAGCCCGGGATTATCGGCCATCGTGCAAGCCGTTTCAAATCCGCTTCTCTCCATCGCCATGCGCAGCTGTATCCATCCCACGGGCCCGTCCATCCTGACTCGCTCCATCGTGCATGCGCCGCTCTGGGCGATAACCTTTGTATAGATATGCTCCGTCCCCTGCACAAAGCCGAACTTTGGATAGAATTCAAGCACATTGTCCCCGCCGAACAAATATACGCCGTCCGCATCAGCCGTGTCCTTCTCAATCTCCGCCATAATCGCGCGGATATAGCCGCGGTTTCTATGCGCCTCAGCGGTCATCACCGTGCCCAGCTGATAGAGCTTCCTGCGCTGACCGTCGATGATCATGTCCGTCCTGTTGACGGACACATTCGCCACAACCTCTCCATCCAGCACTGCGGAATACGGATTGTAATCGTCCGTCCAGAATCCATGCTGATACCACGGCTCAAAATCAAGGCCGAAGGTCGCCTTTGCCAGACGGTTAAAGCTGTTTCGCAGCTGCGCCTTATCCCTGTAGTTTTTGATGACTGTGATCATGTCCCTCATCCCTTTCGGATATCGCTGTATCCATGATATCATATTCATTCGCACAAATCCACCCCGCGGTCGCCTATGAAACAAACATGGGCCGGACAAGAAGTCCGGCCCACATCTTTATCGCATTTGCAGAATCCTGCGGATACTCTTCTCGGAAAGATGGTATCTCTTACTCAGCGCGTGAATTGTCGCGCCCGCTGCATATTCTTCATGAATACGCTCGTTTCTCTGGTGCAGTTCGGCCCGATAGCTCGTTCTGCAGCCCCAGGCCAGGCGATTTTCCGCCTTGCGGGGAATATAGATGGTCTCTCCGTCCACATACTGCTGGATCAGTTCCACGACTTCCTCCGGCAGGATATCCTCTGCTTTGATATAGCGCACAGCTGCCTCCTAAAGTGTATTTTGCTCTTAGGAAAAGCACTGGCTACACAAAGTGTATATGAAGTTTTACTGCATAGTCAGTGCTTACGCACCGATCACATAGCGGATCATTCGCTTCCCCCCTTTAATTGGCTTGCAACGTCCATTATAACGCCGGCAGGGGTGTTTTTCAATGCATTCGCGCCCGGCATATTCATTTCATAATCAAACATGCGCCGCCCCTTGTATTCGCTTAGCGGCTGAATCCCTCATTGTAATGGACAGGCGCTTTTTTGTATAACGTTTTGTTTCCGCCCGCACAGCAAAGGGCTGCCTGCTTTCAACTGCCCAAAGGCATACAAAAACACGGTACAGCCTTCACCGTACCGTGTTTTTTACTTGCATTATGCGCGCACTTTTTTGCTCGCTGTATAGGCGCACAGGCTGATCATCAGCAAGCCCACCCACAGCAGAAGCATGCTGTTGTCGCCGGTCTGCGGCAGAT
>CAZACE010000318.1:0-2745 GCA_964483255.1 uncultured Oscillospiraceae bacterium | reverse complement strand
CAGCCATCGGCTGCTCCTTGCGATTCCCGACGTTCCGCCTGCCTGATTCCGCCGCTGGCGGCGGCAGGCTCCAGTCCCTTCTGCGCTTCGCGCATATATAACATGCTTTGAGGATAGGATCAGATATTAAATGTCATCACGATATCCGTGCCCTTGCCGACCTCGGATTCAATCGTGAATCCATCGGCGTTGCGCTTCATATTGGGCAGACCCATGCCAGCGCCGAAGCCCATGTTGCGCACCTCGCTGGTGGCAGTGGAGAAGCCTTCCGTCATCGCCTTCTCCAGATCCGGAATGCCCGGGCCCACGTCGAAAACATGCACGCGGATCTCATCCTCCGAAATGGCGAAGTCGATCCCGCCGCCATCGGAATGAATCACCAGGTTGATCTCCGCTTCATACGTGCATACGGAAACCCTGCGCATGATCTGACTTGGAATGCCCAGGCGCTTCATCTGGCGCTTGATGCTCGCAGAAGCATCGCCCGCGACCGACATGTCGTTTGCGGCAACAGCATATGTTTCTTTGATGATCATAATTCAAATTCTCCGTCAAGGTCCTCAATTCCCACTGCAGAAAGCCCTGCCGCATACAGCCTGCCGCATGCTTCGAACATCGTATACTGCGTGCTCAGCGCAGGCATGCCCAGATCGATAGCGC
The DNA here is from genome assembly GCA_964483255.1 of uncultured Oscillospiraceae bacterium. Taxonomy (GTDB): domain Bacteria; phylum Bacillota; class Clostridia; order Christensenellales; family Aristaeellaceae; genus Ventricola. The sequence goes on along the minus strand of CAZACE010000318.1, from coordinate 2,085 downwards.
GCTCAATGGTCTGCCGATGGGGGTTCTTGCCGCGCACATAGACGACACAGGGCAAATCCAGCATCTCTGCGGTGCGGATAGATTGATCATTGACCAGACCCGTCAGCAGAAGCGTATCCTCCTGCACATAGGCAAGCACATCGCTCATCATATCCGAGGCAAAGGCGGACTGCACGACGCGTTCCCCCTCTTCCTCGCAGCACAGCCAGTTTGCCTCAAGTACGCTGGCAATTTCCCGAATCGTCATCGCGTTCCTCTCCCCGTGCATTTCCCAGTATTCTTCTGTGAATTATGCACAATTAATTCAACGTAATATGATTATACTTGATATTTTTACCCTTGTCTACGCCAAAACAACTAATTAATTTAATATCACGCTTTTGCCTTTTTATAACGAAAAAGAGGAACCGGCCACAGCAGATTCCCCCTGTATTGTGATTCTTTATGCATTCTTAGCAGAAATGTATTCATGAATTGCCTTTGCGGCCTGCTTGCCCGCGCCCATGGCGAGAATGACGGTCGCCGCGCCGGTGACCGCATCGCCGCCGGCATAGACGCCCTCGCGGCTGGTGAGCCCGTCGTCGCCATTGGTCACGATGCAGCCATGGCGGTTCGTCTCCAGGCCCGGGGTGGTCGAGCGGATCAGCGGGTTCGGGCTGGTGCCGATGGACATGATCATCGTATCCACATCCAGCGTGAATTCGCTGCCCTCCTTCACGACGGGACGGCGGCGGCCAGAGGCGTCCGGTTCGCCCAGCTCCATTTCCACGCAGGTCATGCCCTTCACGAAGCCGTTCTCATCGCCGAGCACCTCGATCGGATTGGTCAATGTCTTGAAGATGATGCCTTCCTCCTCGGCGTGCTCCACTTCCTCCCTGCGTGCCGGAAGCTCGGCCATGCCGCGGCGATAGACGATATACACTTCCTCCGCGCCCAGGCGCTTGGCGCTGCGCGCGGCGTCCATGGCGACGTTGCCGCCGCCGACAACCGCAACCTTGCGGCTCTTCATAATCGGAGTCTTGCTGCCCGGCAGATAGGCCTTCATCAGGTTGATGCGGGTGAGGTATTCGTTGGCGGAATACACGCCCTTGAGGCTCTCGCCCGGAATGCCCATGAAGCGCGGCAGACCCGCGCCGGAGGCGACATACACCGCCTCAAAGCCCATCTCAAAGAGCTCGTCGATGGTGAGCACCTTGCCGATAACCATATTGGTCAGGATCTGAACACCCATCGCCTTGAGGCCGTCGATTTCCTTCTGGACGATCTTCTTGGGCAGGCGGAATTCCGGAATGCCGTAAACCAGTACGCCGCCGGCCAGATGCAGCGCCTCATAGACAGTGACCTCGTAGCCCATTTTCGCCAGATCGCCCGCGGCAGTCAGGCCGGACGGACCCGCGCCAATGACGGCGACCTTGTGACCGTTGCTCTCGGGTACGATCGGCGTCTCGTCGCAGTGCTCGCGATGCCAGTCGGCCACAAAGCGCTCCAGGCGGCCGATGGCCACGCTCTCGCCCTTCACGCCGCGCACGCACTTGCCCTCGCACTGATTCTCCTGCGGGCAGACGCGGCCGCAGACGGCCGGCAGCGCGGAGGAGGCGGAGAGCACCGTATACGCGCCTTCCATATCCTCGTTTGCCACACAGGCGATGAACGCCGGGATATCGATCTGCACCGGGCAGGCGGAAACACAGGGCTTTTTCGGGCAGTTCAGGCAGCGCTTGGCCTCACTGACGGCCATCTCCCAGGTATAGCCCAGGGCGACCTCGTCAAAATTCTTATTGCGGATATCCGGAGCCTGAGAAGGCATCGGGCACTTCTTCGGATCCATATTACGCATCACGGCCATATCAGTTGACCTCCTTGTGCAGCAGGTTACAGCTCGCCTCGCGGGCATGCTGCTCAAATTCGCGGTACATGCTGCCGCGCTTCATCGCCTCGTCAAAGTCGACGAGATGACCATCAAAATCCGGACCATCGACGCAGGCGAACTTGGTTTCCCCGCCCACACTCAGGCGGCAGCCGCCGCACATGCCAGTGCCATCGATCATGATCGGGTTCATGGAAACGACGGTCTTGATACCATAC
>CAZACE010000317.1:0-2753 GCA_964483255.1 uncultured Oscillospiraceae bacterium | reverse complement strand
CTTCTCTGCGATCCACTTGAAGCCGGTCAGGGTGTCGAAGGTCACAAGGCCGAAGCCTGCGGCGATCTTGCGCGCCAGCTCGGTGGAGACGACGGACTTGACCACAGCGCCGTCGGCCGGGATGGTGCCCAGGGCCTTGCGGCTCATGAGGATGTAGTACAGGAGCACGCAGCCGATCTGGTTGCCGCTCATCAGATAATACTTGCCTTCGTTGTCCTTGACGGCGATGCCCACGCGGTCGCAGTCCGGGTCGGTGCCGAAGATGCAGTCCGCGCCGACTTCGTCAGCCAGCTTCATGGCCATGGCGAACGCGGCCGGATCTTCCGGATTCGGAACCTTGATGGTGGAGAAGTTCGGATCCGGGAGCTCCTGCTCCTTGACGATGTAAACGTTCTCAATGCCGATTTCCGCGAGGATACGGCGGACCGGCTTGTTGCCGGAGCCGTGCAGCGGGGTATAGACGATCTTGAGCTCCTTGCCGGCGGTCTTCATCAGCTCCGGCTGGACGGACAGGGTTTTGACGTCGGCGATGTAGTCGTCGTCGATTTCCTTCTTGCCGATGATCTTGAGCAGGCCGGACTCGAGAGCCTTCGCTTCATCCATCTCAACGGCGTCCTGATACTTGCAGGCGCGGATCATCTTGAGCACCTGATCGGCGTACTCCGGCGGCATCTGCGCGCCGTCCTCCCAGTATACCTTATAGCCGTTGTACTGCGGCGGGTTATGGCTGGCGGTGATGACGATGCCGGCGATGGCATGCAGATGGCGAACGGCGTAGGACAGAACCGGAACCGGACGCAGCTCGTCAAACAGGCAGACATTGATGCCCTCGTTGCACAGAACGAGCGCAGCGGCCTTGGCGAATTCCGGACTCATGCGGCGGGAATCGTAAGCGATGACGACGCCGCGCTTGGCGTATTCCGGATCCTGGCTGTTGATGTAGTCGGCGAAGCCCTTGGTCGCACGGCGGACGTTGTACAGGTTCATGCGGTTGGTGCCCGCGCCGAGCACGCCGCGCATACCGGCAGTGCCGAAGGACAGCTCGGTGTAGAAGCGGTCTTCGATTTCCTTTTCGTTGCCTTCCAGGGCCTTGAGCTCTTCGACGGTCGCGGTATCGTTCGCGAAGTCGCGCAGCCAAGCTTCGTACTGCTCGCGATAGGTCATGGTCATCAATCCTCCAAAATATTGTTATTGCTGAGAATTTGCGGGTATGCCAATTGCATTAAAACAAAAGGGCATAAATATACCTGTACCAATTATAATGCAAAACGCCCAGTTTTTAAAGTGTAAATTTCACATGTTTCTCAACTTTTTCCGCGTTCGCAAACTATTGGCTGCAAACTTGCAATCGCGGCCTGCTTTGTGCTATACTATCTCATACAGCAAAACCCGAAGGAGGTAAGGCATGGCACGCGCAAAGGGCATCAAGCCCATGGCACAAAACAAAAAAGCGTTCCACGATTACTTCGTCGAGGAACGGCTGGAATGCGGCATGGAGCTTCACGGCACGGAGGTCAAGAGCATGCGTCAGGGACGCATGAACCTCAAAGAGAGCTTCGCGATTGTGAAGGATGGCGAGCTGCTGGTGTGCGGCATGCACATCAGCCCCTACGAGCAGGGCAACATCTTCAATACCGATCCGCTGAGGCAAAAGAAGCTGCTGGCGCACAAGAGCCAGATTCGCCATCTTGCCCAGGAGGCCGGAAAGATGGGCTATTCGCTCATTCCGCTGCAGGTGTATCTCAAGGACGGAAGATTCAAAATGGAGCTTGGCGTTTGCAAGGGCAAGAAGCTCCACGATAAGCGCGATTCCATCGCAGAGCGCGATACCAAGCGCGAGATGGCGCGCGCGCTGAGAAGCAACAACAAATATGATTGATCCGCTGGGATCGCGAAAAATCCAGTATGCAGAGCTTCGGCTTTGACATAAAGCAGTGTTGTGCGCATCTGTTTCGATACATTGCTGAAATATACAGTTTTTCGGCCTCGGGCGCGAAAGAATGATGATCAGCAGAAATGCTTCGGAAATGGGTGCAGGCACCGCCTGCCCGTGGGGGTGTACTGGTTTCGACGGGATCGTGGGCGGTCAGGTAAGCGAGCCGTGTCCCCGGGACACGTAAAAACCGGGAAATTAAAAATTAACTGACAATAACAATTATTGCCTCGCGGCCTAATTAGGCTGCGCGTCGGCCCGGGGATCCCGCTGCTCCGGAATCCGGCGTCAATTAGCGGGCCATGACCATGCCTAAGCTTTGCCGCATGGTCACATGATGAAGCTACTGAACCCTCGAGCCCGTCTGTGGGCGCCTGGGAGAGGGAATGTTAAAACGCAGACTGCGCTCGGAGAAAGCCTGGCAGTCGCTTTTTCGGACAGGGGTTCGATTCCCCTCACCTCCACCAACGAACTGTCCGAAAACATTGTGTTTTTGGACAGTTTTATGTTTATTCTCCCGAATGGGCGCATGTATATCCAAGAAGAACGGCCCGGACCTAAGGCGCGGTGGGGCAGAAAAGAGGAGGCGCATGATGCGGCGTATCGGACCTGTAATGCTGCTGATTCTGGCGATATGGGCGGCAGCGGCATATGGCGAGGGACTTGAGGTAACCTACCGCGATTACGGCGGGAAGATTACCGTACCGGCGGATGCTGAGTACGTCGATCTGGGGAAGATGAAGGTGTCGGATTACGATATCTTTGAAAAATTCCTCGATCAGCTTCCGAATATAAAGCGTGTGGATATGTACATGACGCA
>CAZACE010000316.1:0-2766 GCA_964483255.1 uncultured Oscillospiraceae bacterium | reverse complement strand
ATCAAGTGATTGATCAAGGGTTACGCCGGAAACGGCGCAGCCTTCCCTGTTTGAAAAGGAGACGGCATACATATACAAAAAAGAGCTCTATGAGCCCTTGATTGTTTGCAGTCCGCGTCCTTTTTGAGGATAGCGGGCTTTTGTTTTATACGCTGTTCAATGGTCATAGAAGTGAACGACACAATTTGTTTGGTGGTAATTGCAACCGACAGATTGTGAAAAATATAGTATACTATCCTAAAAGTTCATAATGCTCAGTTTTCGAGCTGCAGCGGCTAAAGGAGTATTCCCATGCGGCTGCAGCCGGGGCAGTAGTGTCCAAACGGCCGTTTTGGAAACGAAGCGACCCTCCATTGTTGAAAAGAAAACGCTCAAAAGCTGATTGTTTGCGCAGAAAGTGTCTCTTCTGTGTGTTTGCTGATCCGTTTTCTTTTGGTGAAGACGGATCTTTTATATTTGCGGAAAGGCGTAGATGGGTATGAAAGAAGCGCTGTATGAAAGAATCAAGGATTGCCCGCTCTTTGCGGGTCTTGATCATGCGCAGAGCCTGTTTCTGATGGAGCATCTTCATGTGACCTGCGCCTTCTTTGATAAGGGCAGCGTGATCTTCTCGCAGGAAAACGATATGGATACGTTCGCGCTGATCCTGCAGGGCATGGTGGAGATGGCGCAGTATGACTGCTGGGGGAATCGCTTTCTGATTCTGACGCAGGAAACGGGCGCATGCATCGGTCTTGCGGGAACGCTCTTTGAGGAAATCACCTCTCATACGCATGTGATTGCCAGAAGCGCGTGCGAAATCCTGTTCTTTGATGCGAAAAAGCTCAGAGATCCCCAGTGCCTGTCCATTCCTGCGTGTGCGATCCTGAAAAACAACATCTCCAAAATGCTGGCGAAAAAGGAATCGGAACTGCTTGGCAAGCTGTCGCTGGTTAACTGCCGGAGCATCCGCGAAAAGGTTTCCTATTTCCTGTCACAGCAGGCGGCTGCGCATCACAGCACGAGCTTTGATATCGAATTCTCGCGGCAGGATCTGGCCGATTTCCTCTGTGTGGATCGCTCGGCGCTTTCCAAGGTGCTCTCCGAGATGAAACGGGAAGGGCTGATCGATTATCGCCGCAATCACTTTGAACTCAGGCGCGAAGCGCCGTAAAGGAAAAGAATCCCCTAAATAGAAAACGACCGAGGTGCAAGCTCAGCCGTTTCCTATAGATATGGGAGAAAGCCGTTGTCAGCTCCCCTTCGCTCCATATCAATATCATGATAACGGCTTTCTCCGCAAAAATCAATAGCAAAGGAGAAAACCCCCATGAAGACCAAGAAACTCGCTGCCCTCATCCTCGCGCTCATGATGACCATGACCATGTCCGTCTGTGCGATGGCCGATGAACTGATCGTGTTCGCCGCTGCGTCTATGACCGAAACCATGACCCAAATCGCTGAGCTGTACAAGGCAGTTGCTCCGGACATTGAAATCGTCTACAACTTCGATTCCTCCGGCACGCTCAAGACCCAGATTGAAGAGGGCGCGGACTGCGACCTGTTTATCTCCGCTGCGCCCAAGCAGATGAACGCGCTGGACGTGACCTCCGAGGCGAACACCGCAGGCCTCGACTTCGTCCTGCAGGGCACTCGCATCAACCTCTTGGAAAACAAGGTTGCCCTCGCCGTGCCGGAAGGCAACCCGAAGGGCGTGGAGTCCTATGATCAGCTGATCGCAGGTCTCAAGGACGGAAGCATCATGCTGGCGATGGGTAACTCCGACGTGCCGGTCGGTCAGTACACCCAGAAGATTCTGGCGTATTATGACGTGAATGAAGCTGACCTCGCCGCTGCGGGCGTGATCACCTACGGCTCCAACGTCAAGGAAGTTACCACCCAGGTTTCTGAGGCGACCGTCGACTGCGGCATCATCTACGGCACCGACGCGTATTCCGCGGGTCTGACCGTTGTGGATACGGCGACTGCCGAAATGTGCGGCCAGGTCATCTATCCGGCTGCCGTGCTGAACGTGACCAAGAACGAAGAGGCCGCCAAGGCGTTCCTTGAGTACCTCACCGGCGAAGAGGCCAGCGCCGTGTTTGCGTCCGTCGGATTCAGCCCGCTCGCTGAGTAATTATCGCTATTCTACACGGGAGGGCAGCGGATGGCTGCTGCCCGCCTGTGTCTATCGATCACGAAAGTGGGTGAATCCCATGGACTTTTTTCCGCTGATCAATTCGCTTCGCATCGCCGGAATCAGCACGGTGATCATCTTTTTTCTGGGCATTTTTGCGGCGTATTATATCGCCAAAGCGCCGCGGCTGGTGAAGGGCGTGCTCGATGTGGTGCTCACCATGCCGCTCGTACTCCCGCCGACGGTTGTGGGCTATCTGCTCCTTCGCGTGCTTGGTCCCAAGCGCGTCATCGGGGCGTGGGTGCTTGAAAACTTTGGGTTGAAGCTGACCATGACGTGGTGGTCGGCCATTTTTGCTACAACCGTAGTCATCTTCCCGCTCATGTATCGCACGGCGCGCGGCGCGTTTGAGTCTTTTGACGAGACGCTTGCCTATGCCGGGCAGACGCTGGGTCTGAGCAACACTTATATCTTCTGGCGCATCCGCATGCCGTATTGCCGTCAGGGCATTCTCGCAGGCACGGTGCTGGCCTTTGCAAGAGCCTTGGGCGAATACGGCGCGACCAGCATGATTGCCGGATACACGCCGGGGCGTACGGCGACCATCTCCACGACGGTCTATCAGCTCTGGCGCACCAATGACGATGCGC
>CAZACE010000315.1:0-2769 GCA_964483255.1 uncultured Oscillospiraceae bacterium | reverse complement strand
GGCGAAGGGGCACGTCGCTGCGGCGAATTATGCGATGACCCATACCGGCACTGAGATTGTCAACCTCGGCACTGGCCATGGTTACAGCGTGCTGGATATCGTCAATGCCTTTGAGAAGGTCAACGGCGTGAAGGTTCCCTATAAGATCGTTGCCCGCCGCCCGGGCGATATCGCTGAGTGCTGGGCCGATCCCAAGAAGGCAAAGGAAGACCTTGGCTGGGTGGCCGAGAAGGGTCTTGAGGAAATGTGCCGCGATGCGTGGCGCTGGCAGACCCAGAACCCGAACGGCTACGAGGATTAAACAAGTATCATAAAAGGAGATCTGCTTTTGCAGATCTCCTTTTTACTATACTTCTTTAAACCACCGCGAAGCGAAGAAAGGGTTCGGGGACGATGTCCCCGAGCGGGTTTTAGGGCGGCAGCCCTAATGTCCCTTAGATCCTGCTCACGTTCTTGGGTACCAGGAAGATGAAGATGGAGCCGCCGAGAATGAACATGAACATGACGGCAAGTACGCCGTAGTTGGTGATGCCGGTGATCTGAGCGACGAGACCGAAGAGCGCCGGGCCGATGACGGCGGAAAACTTGCCGAAGACGTCAAAGAAACCGAAATATTCGCTGGCCTGTTCAGCCGGAACGAGCTTGCCGTAGAAGGAACGGGACAGCGCCTGAATGCCGCCCTGCGCAGTGCCAACCAGCACAGCCAGCATCAGGAAGTCCTTCATTTCCTTGAGGTTAAAGCCGAGGAAGCAGACGACAATGTACGTTGCGATGCCAAAGATGATCATGTTGCGCGCGCCGAACCTGCCGGAGAGCTTGCCATAGAGGATCGCAAAGGGGAAGGCCACAATCTGAACGACGAGCAGAATGACCATCATGTCCATGCTTTCCAGACCGCAGGAAGCGCCGAAGACCGTCGCCATGTGGATGATCGTACCCACGCCGTCGATATAGAAGAAATAGGCGATCAGGAAGAAGAAGACGCTCTTGTTCTTCACGATCATGGACAGCGTATTCATCATGTTGCGCATGGTGTGCGCCATTATGTTGCTTTCCGGCTCGATGGCGTGCTTCTGGTGCACGTTGCGCAGCATCGGAATGGAAAATACAAGCCACCAAAGGGCGGTCAGGATGAAGGAAATCTTTGTGGCCAGCATGGTTGGGATGCCGAAACCGCTGCCGAATTGGATGAGTACAAGTGAGATGATCAGCGGGATGGTTGAGCCGCCGATATAGCCCAGGCCATAGCCGACAGAGGATACGCGATCCATGCGGGAAATGTCGGTGATGTCCAGCAGGAAACTGTCATAGTAGATGCACGAGCCGGAAAAGCCGAGCGTGCCCAGAATATAGAACAGAAGCAGGCCCTGCCAGCTGTTTGTCACGGCGAGCAGGAACGTGCTCACAACACCCAGCATCATGAATGCCGTAAACAAGCGCTTTTTCATGCCTCTGAAATCGCCCAGCGTGCCCAGGAACGGCGCGAGCACGGCGCAGATCAGGGTGCCGAAGGAGGTTGCATAACCCCAGTAGGCGGTGGAATCAACGCTGGAAACGCCGCTGCCCTGCGCGACGGACTGGAAGAAGACAGGAAGGATGATCGCTGCGACAATGGCAGAGAAGGAGGAGTTTGCCCAGTCATAGAGCATCCAGGATTTTTCTTCTCTTGTGTAATTCTTAAGCATTTGAGCCTCCTGCGCCCCCTCCGCCGTACATGTGCAGATCATTGTTGATGTAGCTGGCAAGGATTTCGTTGATCTTCGCGTTCTTGCCGCCGCCGGCGACGATCACATCGGCGTACTGTTCGTAATTGCGGATGAACTGATCGAACATCGGCTTGACGGTGCTCAGGTATTGCGATGAGATATTGTCGATGGCGCGGCCGCGCTCATTGATATCACGCTGAATGCGGCGCAGCAAACAGATATCCGAATCCACACGGACATAGAGCTTCAGATCCATGAGATTGCGCAGACGCTCGTCGTAAAATGCGTGAATACCCTCGACGATGATCACATCATGCGGCTCAAGGTATTCCTCCTGCTGCGGTGCGCGGCGGTGATTAGAATAATCGTAGCGCTTGCGCAGCACACGCCTGCCGGAAAGCAGAGACTGCACATCCTCCAGAAGAAGGTCATGATCGAAAATGGCTGGCTCGTCGTAATTGAGCGCGCAGCGCTCTTCAAACGACATATCCGGGTGATCGTAGTAGTAGGCATCCTGATTGATAATCAGAATGTTTTTGCTCACCATATTGGAAAGCTCCTCGGCAAGCGTGGTTTTACCGCTGCCGCTTGCGCCGCAGATTCCGATGAACAGCATCGTATCACTCCTTTGTCATCCTATGTGAATTATGCTTCTTCCTGAAGGGCAGCCTCAGCGCTTTCCCATTCTTCATAGAGTCGGGCGAGATCGTTCTGCGCCTGCTGGTAGGCTTTTTGTACTTCGGCGGCGCGCTGTGCATCGCTGTAAAGGTCGGGATCGCCCATCAGCTCTTCCATCTGCGCGATTTCCTCTTCTTTGAGGCCGACGGCCTTCTCAGCTTCCTGTGCGCGAACCTTCAGCTGGCGCAGCGCCTGCTTGCTCATCTTCTCGCGGCGCTTTTCTTTTTCCAGCTCAGTTTTTGTTTTTCCGGCGACCGCTTCCTGCTCGACGGGGCGATTCTTCTTTTCAAGATAATCGTCGTAGTTGCCCATGTACTCCGTCCCGCCGTCCGGCATCATCTCAATGACGCGGTCAGCGATGCGGTTGATGAAGTAGCGGTCGTGC
>CAZACE010000314.1:0-2770 GCA_964483255.1 uncultured Oscillospiraceae bacterium | reverse complement strand
CGGCCGTCATCAAAGGCTTCCTGACGGACGCCCTCGGTACGGCGGCGATAGTTGGCGAATTCCGCCTGCTTGCGCTGCGCCAGATCGAGATACTCATCGCACTGCGCCTTGGTCTTTTCCAGTTCCTGCTGGAGCGCCTCAACGTCCACAACCTGCTCGGCCGCTTCGGTTTCCGGCTCCATCGCCTGCTTGTTCTCTTCGCTCATGTTCTTCGCCCTTTCCGCCTTATCCTTGAGGCCCTCCGCAGCTTTGCGGAACTTCTCGCGCAGCGTGGCGCTTTCGCCGCCTGCGCGCTTGTTTTCTTTCATATCATTCATCTCTGGTCTGCTGTTCAATCAGCGTATTCAGCGATCTGCCGACCTGCGTGATCACCGAGAGCGCCTTGCCATACTGCATGCGCGTCGGTCCGATCAGGCCGAGCGTATTCACCCTGCCGTCGCTCAGGCGATAGCTGGCCGTGACGATGGAGCAATCCTTCGTCTCCTCCATGCCCGTCTCCGGGCCGATTCGAACGGAAATCTCCATTTCACCGTTGTGCGAGAGCAGCGATACCACCTTCTCGCGGGATTCCAGCACGCTGAGCAGCGCCTTTGCCTTGTCCACATCCGAATACTCTGGGAAGCTCAGCAGGTTTGAGCGGCCGCCGACCGCCAGCGCGACGATATCGCTCTGGTTTTCCGCGGGCTGCTGCTCGGCCATCGCACGGACAATCCGATGAATGCCCGTTTCGCATCCGCCGCTGAGCCGCAGCAGCGCATCCGGCAGCTCGCTCAGCCTCATCCCCTCCAGCTGCGCGCTCAGGATGCGTGAGACCGTATAGAGCTCATCCGGCGCAATCCGCGCGCCCAGATCCAGCAGACTCTGCTTGACCGTACCGCTTCGCGTCACCAGAATCAGAAGCACGCGCCTCTCCGACACCGGAACCAGCTGCAGATGCGAGAGCATCTGCTCGTTTCGCGGCGTGGTCGTCATCACGGCGGCGGTATAATGCGTCATGCTCGAAAGGGCCTTTGCAATGCGCATGGACAGATCGTCCACCTGATGCATCCGCCTGTCAAAACAGCGATTGATGAACTCGGTCTCCTCCACGCTCAGCGGCATCGGACGCAGCATCTGATCGACATACAGGCGATACGCCTTGTTTGACGGGACGCGGCCGGCCGATGTATGCGGCGAATCGAGGTAACCCAGTTCTTCCAGATCGCTCATCTCGTTTCGAATCGTCGCAGAGGAGAGCTTCTGTTCGTACTTTCGGGAAATCGTCCGGGAACCGACAGGCAGCGCGGTCAGGATGTAGTCATCGATAATCGCTTGCAGGATTCTGTACTTGCGATCGATGATATCCACCGTCGTTCCTCCTTTCGGTTTTGTTAGCACTCGACTCGTTCGAGTGCTAACCAGCATGACAAAGATACCACTTTACCCCTGCTTTGTCAACCGTTTTTCTGATCTTTTTTGACTTTTCCTGCCCTTCAAAAGAAACGCTGAAGCATCCAGAATGACACTTCAGCGTTCGTATGTTGGTTTCAGTTGGCCGTATGAGGTTTTCAGTATGTTTCTTCCATCAGGACAACCAGAACGCCGTTCATGACCTGCATACCGCGCTCCGTGAGGAAAATTCTTTCCATATTAGAATCCATCAGATGCCTGCCCGTCATCTCTTCGATTGTCTTCGGCCATACGTCCGCGATTTCTTTTCCGAAATCGCGGACGAACCTCGCCTTGTCTACGCCGCGCGTCTGCCTAAGACCCATCATCATCCGCTCAAACATGCGCTCTCTTTGCGAGCTGTTTCCCTCCTGCCCGCGCGAGCATGCGCCGCCTTCCGCCATCGAAAGATAGCCTTCCCAGCTTTCGGGATTATAAAACCTTCCCCCGTCCATATCGCTGTGCGCGTTCAGCCCAACGCCCAGATACGGCAGGCATTCCCAGTAAACGATGTTATGGCGGCACTGCCTGCCCGATTTTGCGTAGTTTGATACCTCATACTGCGCATAGCCCGCTTCCCGGAGCAGTCTGCCTGTCAGCGCATCCATCTGCTCCATCTCATCCTCATCCGGCAGCGGCGCGCAGGTTCCGGCGCTTACGCGCTCATGCAGCTGCGTGCCCTCTTCCAGAATCAGGCTGTAGCAGCTCAGGTGATCCGGCGCAAGGGCAATCGCCTTTTGGAGGGTATCTTCCCACTGCTCGGCAGTCTGCCCCGGCAGGCCATACATGAGATCCAGATTCAGATTCTCAAAGCCCGCCTCGCGCGCCATGCGCACAGCCGTTTCAGCCTCCTTCGCCGTATGGATTCGCCCGATCGCCGCAAGCAGCCCGTCGTCCATGCTCTGCACGCCCAGCGACAATCGGTTCACGCCCGCCGCCCTGTATGCACGCAGATTCTCCATCGTCAGCGTGCCCGGGTTGCCCTCCATGCTGATCTCTGCGTCATCGAGCACATCAAAGCACGCACGCACGGTATCCATGATTCTTTGCACATGCGCGCCCGAAAGCAGCGTCGGCGTGCCGCCGCCAAAGAAAATCGTAGCAACGTTTCTGCGTCCAAAGAAAGCCGCCTGCGCGCGAATCTCGCGGCAGACGGCCTGAACATAGCGCTCCCTCTGCCCCATGCGTCCGGAAAAGGACACAAAATCGCAGTAGGCGCATTTTTTCACGCAGAGCGGGATGTGGATATAAAGAGAGATCGTTTCCATATTTCCTCATGGAAGGGATTACGTTGGGCTGCCGCCCAAACCTGCCTGAGGGATTTCATCCCTCAGACTCCCTT
>CAZACE010000313.1:0-2776 GCA_964483255.1 uncultured Oscillospiraceae bacterium | reverse complement strand
ACGGTCTCCTCAATGCTGCGGTAGACCATATCGCCCTCCGTACCCAGAATATCGGACAGAAGCAGCTCGTTGCCATCCCAGTCCGTGTTCAGCGGCTCATCCAGCGAAACCTCCAGCTTCTGGCGGCTGGTTCTGCGCAGGAACATCAGAATCTCGTTTTCAATACAGCGCGAAGCGTATGTCGCCAGCTTGATTTTCTTTGTCGGATCAAACGTATTGACCGCCTTAATCAGCCCAATGGTGCCAATGGAAATCAGATCCTCAATGCCTACGCCGGTATTCTCAAATTTTCGTGCAATATACACCACCAGCCGCAGGTTGCGCTCCACAAGCGTATCTCGAACGCCGGAAGGATCCTCGCCCATGCGCGCAAAGAGCGCGTTTTCCTCCTCGCGCGTCAGCGGCGCAGGCAAACTGTCGCTGCCGCCGATATAGGCCACCGTTCCCTCCGGGCGAATGATCGTCCACGCCGGGCGCACCGGGCTTTGTATGGGTTCTCTTTTCCTCGCCAGTTCCATATCCTTTATCCCCCTCAGTTTATATTCCATTCGCCGCGGTCATCAGCGCAGGCACGAGCGCAGGCACGTCCGCACTCATGCCGGGCGACAGCGCGATCACCGCCTGCACGCTCTGGCTGATGCCGCCAAGTTCCAGCTCGATTTTCTCCGGCGCAAAAACATACATCCGCTGTCGGCCGCTTGCCGTCTGCGCGAAGATCGGACGAAGCGGCATATCATCAAAGTCAAGCGCGTCTCTCGCCGTCTGCTCCGCCATCACGATCACCGGCAGATGCGTCAGATAATCCCTGAGCGTGTTGCCGCTGTCGATCATCGCGCAAAACGCCGCGCGTTTTCCTCGATATGTACAGATGATGCGCACGCGTTCCGTGCCGCTTTTTGTCCGCTTTGCGCGCGCCGCACAATGTCCAATGCCAATCGCCGCAACCCCGCCAAGCGCATACGCCATCGCGAGTGATCCCGTTGCGCCCAGAAAGCACAGCACCATGCCGCCCAAAAGACCCGCAGCACAGAAAAGCAGCAGCGCATCCGCCAGCAGACTGCGCCGTGCGCTTTTGCCTCGTGCAATGCGCATCATGATCATCGCCGCAGGCAGCCACACAAGCATCGCCTGTATGCGCGAAAGGCCGCCTGCAGCCCGGGCGATCGCCGCGCCTGCCGCTGCGCCAAGCAGCACACGCGCAAGGCTGAACCCGCCGCCGCCAAGGCGCACAGCCAGCGACAGCATCAGCGTATTCATCGCCGTATCCAGCAAAAAAAGCGCCGTGGCCAACCCCCTTTACGGGTGCCATTATAGCGCTTTGAATGGAATATCTTTTGTCGTTTCAGGGCGCGAAAAATGAGGAAAGGTCGAGGGCTTTCGACAGGGAATGCCGCCCGGACCCGCCTGAGGGATTTATCTTTCAGACTCCCTTCTTGGCTTCGCCGCGGTTTTAAGCAAGCACGAAAAAAGCCCCTCCTTGCGGAGAGGCTGAGGGAATAAAATCAGATATTCTTGGTGATCTGCTGGCCCTGCTTGGTGTCCTTGAGGGTATAGCCCATGGAGGTGATCAGATCGCGCAGGCGGTCGCTCTCGGCCCAATTCTTGCTCGCGCGGGCCTCGGCGCGCGCGGCGAGCAGCTTTTCAACCTCGTCGTCCTTCTCGTCGGTCTTGCGGCGCAGGATGCCCAGCACGCCGGTGAGCTCGTCCATGGTATCCAGCACGGCCTGGATCGCAGCCTTCACGCTGGTCTCATTCAGAACAGCGTTCGCCTCACGCACAAGCTCAAAGAGCTGGCCGATGGCGTTGGCGGTGTTCATGTCGTCGTCCATGGCACTGTCAAAGCCCTCGCGGACGGCCTTCACCTTGGCCATCAGCTCGTTTTCCTTCTCGCTCATCTCGCCATCCTTGGCGTTTTCCAGCAGGAAAGAATAGTGATCGCGGGCGGTATAGAGGCGATCCAGAGACGCCTTCGCCTGCTCGATCATATCGCGGGAGAAGTTGATCGGGCTGCGGTAATGCGCGCTGAGCATGAACATGCGCACGGCCTCCAGATCGAACTCCTTGGCGATGTCGCGCACGGTGAAGAAGTTGCCCAGAGACTTGCTCATCTTCTGGTTATCGACATTGATGAAGCCATTGTGCATCCAATAGCGGACGAACGGCTTGCCGGTCGCGCCCTCGCTCTGGGCAATCTCGTTTTCATGATGCGGGAAGACAAGATCCTTGCCGCCGCAGTGAATATCGATGGTCTCGCCCAGATACTTCATGCTCATCGCGGAGCACTCGATATGCCAGCCCGGGCGGCCCATGCCCCACGGGGACTCCCACGCCGGCTCGCCCGGCTTCTGCGCCTTCCAGAGCGCAAAGTCCATCGGATGGCGCTTGATGGCGTCGACCTCGATGCGCGCGCCGCTCTCCAGATCGTCCATGCACTGGCCGCAGAGCTTGCCGTAGCCATGGAAGCCCTTGGTGTTGTAGTACACGTCGCCGTTGTCAACGGCATAGGCAAGTCCCTTCTCCTCGAGCTTCTTAATGATGTCAATGATCTCCGGAATGTGCTCGGTGGCCTTGGGGTTGACGGTCGCGCGCTCGATGCCCAGCGCGTCGGCGTCCTTGTAATATTCAGCGATGAAGCGCTCGCCCAGCTCCTTGACGGTGATGCCCTCCTCGTTGGCACGGCGGATCATCTTATCGTCGATATCCGTGAAGTTCTGCACGAACTTGACCTCGTAGCCCTTGTGCTCCAGATAGCGGCGCAGGGTATCGAACACGATGA
>CAZACE010000312.1:0-2782 GCA_964483255.1 uncultured Oscillospiraceae bacterium | reverse complement strand
TTGCGCATCGCGCCGATATAGTTGCCCAGGGTCGGGGTGCCGGTGGGCTGGATGCCGGAGAGAATACGCTGCTTCTTGACAGGGGTCTGGTTCTGTTCCATAAGGCAAAGCCTCCTTCAAATTCTCAGCGGGATGAAAATCGTCCCGGAATTCGCTCATGATTTTATCATTGTAACACAAACCGATGCATCATGCAAGGCGCACACACAAATCCGGCATGTATGCGGCAGGGAAAAACATTGTCCATTATTGACTTTTTTGGGCTGGAGCGGTATACTATTGCCGTCTGTCGGCATTTGCAGACACCATGGATATTAACAACAGATATCTTGCTTTTAAAGGAGCATAATCGATGATCGATACAAATAAAGGTCGCGCGGTGGTGCTCATTCCCGCTTATAAGCCGGATGAGCGCCTTATCGAGCTCACGCGCGAACTGAAAGACAACGGCCTGGATGTGCTGCTGGTGGACGACGGCGGCCAGGAAGCCTTTGCGCATATCTTTGAGGCATGCAAAAAGCTGGGCGCCGAGGTTGCCGTGCATGCTGTGAACATGGGCAAAGGAAGGGCGCTGAAGACCGGCATCAATGCCGCGATGCTCAAATGGCCGGACATGACCGGCATCGTCACCGCCGATGCGGATGGCCAGCATACCCCCAAGGATATCCTGCGGCTGATCGATGCGCTGCATGCGCATCCGGATAAGCTGGTGCTCGGTTCCCGCGCGTTCACGGGCAATGTGCCTTTCAAGAGCCTGTGGGGTAACCGCATCACGCGCTTTGTCTATGCGCTGGCCAGCGGCGTGAAGGTCGGCGATACGCAGACCGGCCTGCGTGCGCTTCCGGTTTCTTCTCTGCCGGCGATGGCGCGCATTGACGGCGAGCGTTATGAATACGAAATGAACGTGCTGCTCAAGCTGCGCGACATGGGCCTTGGCGTCTATGAGGTGCCGATTGAGACGATTTACATCGACGACAACGCGGGCAGCCATTTCAATCCCGTGCGCGATGCGATCAAGATTTACATGGTCATCTTCAAATACCTGTTCTCCTCGATTGCGTCCTTTGTCATCGACTATGCGCTATACTGGCTGTGCCTGAGCACGTTTGGTTTTTCCGCGCTCATCAGCTACGCGCTGGCGCGCATCGTGTCCTCCCAGGTCAATTATAACCTGAACAAGCATACCGTCTTCAGCGGGCGCGGCGGCAGGCATTCCATGGTCAAGTATTACGCGCTGTGCGTGGTGCAGGGCTTGCTTGGCGCGGGCCTTGTGCAGGTGCTGCCGGGCGTGATTCCGCTCTCCGCGGCGATCATCAAGATTCCGGTCGACCTGGTGCTGTTCGTGCTCAGCTACTTCATTCAGAGGGACTACGTATTTAACAAGTAAATGAGTATTCAGAGAAACAAACTGAATATCGGCAAAGCGCGGCGGCGTGTGCAGATCCGCTCCGCGCTTCTTTTGACGCTCGTGGTTTGTGCGCTGTCTGCGCTTTGCCGCCTGGTTTCTCCGCTGTTTGGGCAGGGCGCGGCGCTTGTTTTTGAAATGCTGTGCACGGTGCTCACTTTCGGCGGCGCGGCCTATTTGGGGCTTTGCGTGCTGGATGGCGATCACAGGCGTATATTGCCGATGCGAAAGCTCAGGCGCGAGCAGATTCTGTTTCTGAGCCTGACGGGCGTGCTTGCCGTGTGTCCGGCGTCGCTGGCGGCGGATCTTGTGGATGCGCTCTTTGGCATCCGGGAAACGGCTTCGTCTGCCGTGCTTTCCTCCGGTCTGTTTACAGCACGGCTGCTCAAGAGTGTGCTGATCGTGCCCGTATGCGAGGAGATCTTTTTTCGCGGCTATCTGCTTTATGGATCCAGGCGCGCGGGCGATGTCCGCGCGAGCATGCTTGTGTCGCTGTGCTTTGCGCTTTCCCATGCGATTTCGCCGGGCACGTTTGCAGCGCATGCGCTTCTGGGCGCGCTGCTTTGCGCGCTGACGCTGAAAACCGGCTCGCTGCTCTCGCCCATGCTCGTGCATGCTGCGTATAATGCGGCGCTGCTGCTGCTTTCCCATATGGGTCTTGGCGCGCTTGTGAGCGGCTGGTCGATGATGGCCTGCGCGCTGCGGCTTGTCGGCTGCGCGGCGTTTGCGGCGGCGCTTCGCCGCGTGTATCTGGCCGGTCCTGCCGGCGGCGTGTTTGCGCTATGGACGGGCGAAAAGCCGACCCGGCGCGAAATGGCGCTGTTTGTCGGCTGCGCGCTGCTGCTTTTTGCAGCGCTGATCATGGGAGGCTGATTGCTTATGAACATGGCGCTCATCTGTATGGGTAAGCTCAAGGAAAAATACTGGCGCGACGCCGCGGCGGAGTACGAAAAGCGGCTTTCGCGCTTTGGCAAGTGGGAGACGATCGAGCTGCCGGATCTGCCGGAGCCGAGCAATTCCTCGCCTGCCATCGAAGAGCAGATCAAGAAAAAAGAGGGCGAGGCGATCCTGGCCAAGCTGCGGGACAGCGACGTGGTCGTGTGCCTGTGCATTGACGGCAGGCAGATGGATTCTGTGCAGCTTTCCAGAAAGATGACGGAGCTCGTCGATACCGGCAGGCGCGTGGTGTTCATCATTGGCGGCTCGCTGGGTCTTTCGGACGAGGTGATCCGGCGCGCGCAGGTGAAGCTCTCGTTCTCGCCGATGACATTTCCGCATCAGCTGGCGCGCATTATGCTGCTGGAGCAGACTTACCGCGCGCTCAAGATCGCGGCAGGGGAACGCTATCACAAATGATAGCAATAGCATCGTCATACA
>CAZACE010000311.1:0-2784 GCA_964483255.1 uncultured Oscillospiraceae bacterium | reverse complement strand
GGAATCCGCTTCACAGCTTTGCTCACCGCGCCCAGCAGCAGGCAGTCGATGGGCAGCTGAATGAGATTCTTGAAGATGCGCAGGGGCAGTGTAGCCAAACGCGACGGGCCGTAGAGCATGGTGAGAAAGACCGTATTGAGCCCGATATTCACAAAGACGCAGACGATCACGCGGGCGGCAATGATTTGCCATGTGGCGCGGCGGGTCTTGAAGAGCAGCAAGCCGTAGATCACGCCCAACAGCGCGGCCGAGAGTGTGAAGCCGGGGAAATAGGGCCCCGTGGGTTTGAGCATAAAACCGAGGATATCGCTGAGCGCACCCTGAATGCCGGCGACGACCGGGCCAAAGAGGATTGCCGTGGGCGCGATGGCCAGATGCGCAAGCGAAATCTTGAGGCTGTCGGTGACTTCAATGACCCCATAGGAGGAGAGCACCATCTGAATGGCCAGCAAAAGCCCGGTGATTGTGATCGTGCGCGTGCGGGAAAGCGCGCGCAGGGAATCGCGCAGCTGCAAACGGATCAAAGAAAAAACGGACATAAAAAACACCTCCGCCAATCGGCTCCGAAACGGAGCAGCATGATTCGCAGAGATGACAATATCATATCCAGGGTAAAGAGACAGTCGGGGAGAAGAGATACCGCGAAGGAAGTGTAAAATAATCCTTCTTCGTCCCATGTTATTCCCGCGCATGGGCACTTAACGCATCTTCTTCGTCGCCGCACGCATCGCGACGCTCTGTCATCTTCACGAATCGCATGTGATACCTGCATTATAAGGGATATGCGGGGAAAAGGCAATCCCCTTTATAACGGAGAGACATTAGGGGACGCTGTCCCCTAAAACTCCTGGCAGGGACATTGTCCCTGCACTCTCTTTCGCTTCGCGCTTGCTTTAAGCTGCTGCGAAGCGAAAAAGGGAGTTTGAGGGATGAAACCCCTCAAGCGGGTTTTAGGGCGGCAGCCCTAAAGTTCCCCCTTTTACAGCACCAGATCCTTGAGGATATCGTGGAACTGCCCGCCGCAGCGCTCCATTTCGCCGAGCACAGTGTCGATGCCGCTGGCGGATTTGAGCCAGTTCTCCTTTGTGATCGCCGCGCCCGGCGCGGGACAGACGCACAGCTCGGCATCGGGATAGAGCGTTTCGTAATACATGCGCGAGCGGCGCGCATGCACGGGCATGCAGCAGATGATCGCGCGGGAAATGACGAGCTTTTCTGCATCCGTGCGCTTGCGGGAATAGATGGCGTTCTGATAGGTATAGGTCGCCTCGTCCTCGCGCAGGATGGCGGATTCGGGCACGCCGTTTTCCATCAGGATATGGCGCATGAACGCCCATTCGGTTTCAAACTCGCCCTCGTAGCGGCGACTGCCGGATTTCTGACCGGCGAAGCCGGAGGAGCCGATGGCATAGCGGCCGGAGGGCAGAACATAGGGCGCATAGCCCTCGCCATAGAGCCGGGCAGCCAGCTCGGAGGGCAGCGCATGGCCGTTGCCGGGCACAAAGATGATGTCCGCAGGCGCAGGCATGTCTGCAAGGAAAATGAAATCGGCGATGTCTTTCGTCCATTGAAGCATTGAAATAACCTCCTCGGTATGAAAAAGCGCAGCATCGGTTATGCTGCGCCGGGAAATCAGTTGGATTTGTGAATCAGGCCTGCGAGCGTGCCCAGGCCGTAGACCACGTGCACAGCGGGGAAGAGGAAGGGCAGGGTTACGGCGGCGAGCAGCCTGCCGCACGCCTGAGAAGCGGCGCCCCGGAAGGCAAAGAGCAGGTCGCACAGCAGATAGGGAATGAGCACGAGCATAAGCGGCAGCGCACTCACAGGGAGAAGGAGCAGGCAGGCGATCAATGCGAGCACAAACGCGGCGGGAATCAGATGGCGCGGCGCGAAGCAGCGCGGCTGAATGCGCATGGTTCTTCCGATCCAATAGCCGTTGCCCCATTTCTGGCGCAGCTGGCCGCGCATGGTCGAACGGGCGGCATGATAGGAGATGATCTCCGGGGAGAAAAAGAACTTGTATCCGGCCATGCGCATGCGGTAGTGCATGTCGTTATCCTCGGTGCGCCTGAGCCGCTCGTCGTACGGGCCGACCCGATCATAAACCTCGCGGCGATAGAGCGCATAGGCGAGCGTATCCACGTAGCGCGCCTCGCCGCCATTGCGGAAGGGCGCTGCGCCGCCGCAGAAGCGAGAGGTATCTACTGTGCGCAGCACGTTTTCCCAGGCTGTATTCGGCTGTCCGCCGGCGACGCAGCCGCCGACGATGTCCTCGCCAAGGGCAAGGGCGCGCAGGTTGTTTTCAAGGAAATCTCTGGGGATGCGCGCGTGCGCGTCCAGACGGATGATTGCGTCGCCGTCGGCAGCGGCGAGGGCCACGTTGATGCCGCTGGCCAGCCAGCGCTTGGGATTATCGAGCACCTTGACTTCAAACGGCGCATCTTTGGCAAAATCCAGCATGATCTGGCGGGTGGCATCCGTGGATGCGCTGTCCACAAGCAGCGCCTGAATCTGCTCGTGCGCAATCGTCTGCGCCAGCAGATCCTCAAGCAGCGCGTCTATGCTGCCCGCGGCGTTGTATGCCACGATGATAAAGCTGATTTTTGTCATATCATGCACCGTTTCTGTGAAAATTTGAAAAAGATGAAGCGCGGCTTACGCGGCTTTATATGCGCGCGAACGCACGTGATAGGTAAAAAGGCCTGCCGGGAAGGCAAAGAAGAAGAGCTTCTGGGAGACAAACGCGCGGACGCGGCGCCTCGATATGAAGCTGCCCAGCTGCGC
>CAZACE010000310.1:0-2799 GCA_964483255.1 uncultured Oscillospiraceae bacterium | reverse complement strand
CGCTGTATTACTACCTCATTTCTGCGGAGTAATTCTGGAATCATTGCCGCGCCTTTGCTGGCGCGGCTTTTCTTCTTTATTCTATAATAGCTTCAAGTTATTAAACGGAGGGGTGCGTATGCGGCAGATCAGCGAGATCAAGGGCTTTGGGCCCAAGCGGCTGGAAGCGCTGGAAAAGCGCGGCATTCTGTCCTCGATGGATCTGATTGAGCGTCTGCCCACGGGCTATCGCGATACGACGCATCCGCTCTCTCCGGTGCAGATGACGGAGGGCACAACGGCCTGCTTTGAGGGCTTTATCACTGGCAAACCGACGCTTCATCGCGTGCGCGGCATGCAGTGGGTCAGTGCAACCGTCGCTGATGAATATGGCAAGATCCGCTGCATGTGGTTCAACCAATCCTGGATGAAGGACAGGCTTTTCGATACGCAGCATGTGACGCTCTATGGGCGTGCCGTGCGCAAGAAGACAGGCGTGTTTGTGATCAATCCCACGATTGAAGAGCCGGGCGCGATTCACCCGGTGTACAGCGCTGTTCCCGGCATTGGTCAGAAGGTTTTGCGCGATGCGATTCGCCTGCTGCTGAATGAATATGATGAACCGGATGTACTGCCTGCGTCCTTTGTCAGCCGCCATGGCTTGATGGACAGGCGTGCGGCGCTGGAGCAGGCGCATTTCCCGACGGATTTTGATTCGCTGTCCCGCGCCAAGGAGCGCCTTGCCTTTGAGGAATTGCTGCTCTTTCAGGCAGGCATTGCCGGAGCGGGCGGAGCAAGACGCGAGGCGCTGCCGCTTGCCGTACAGGATCATTGGATTGAGGAATTCTTTGAAATGCTGCCCTTCCCGCCGACCGGCGCGCAGCGGCGCGTATCGCTTGAAATCGCGCAGGATCTGAATCAAAGCCGCGCGATGGCGCGCATGGTGCAGGGCGACGTCGGCTGCGGCAAGACGCTGATCGCCTTCTGCGCGCTGTATCTGTGCGTACGCGCGGGCGGTCAGGGCGCGCTGATGGCGCCGACGGAAATCCTCGCCTCGCAGCATTTTGCTGGCGCGGTAGAGATGCTCGCGCCGCTTGGCATCACATGCGGCCTTGTCACGGGACACATGACGGCTGGCGAGCGCAGGCGTGCCCGTGAGGCGATTGCCGCGGGCGAATGGCAGGTGGTCATCGGAACGCATGCGCTGATCTCTGAGGGCGTGGAATTTGAGAATCTGCGTCTGGTGATCACAGACGAGCAGCATCGCTTTGGCGTTCGTCAGCGCACGATGCTCGAGGGAAAGGGTTTTTCCCCGCATGTCATGGTCATGAGCGCTACGCCAATTCCGCGTTCGCTGTCTCTGGTTCTTTACGGTGATCTGGATCTGTCGATCGTCGATGAGCTGCCGCCGGGCCGCACGCCCGTGCGCACGCGTATCGTGCCGGAGGAAAAGCGGGAAGGGCTTTACAGCTTCATCCGTGCGCAGGCCGCGCAGGGCTTCCAGACATATGTCGTCTGTCCGCTGGTAGGCGAAGGGGACATGGATGATCCGGACATCCGCAGCGCGGCGCAGGTGCAGCGGGAGCTGCAGGAGGAGTTGTCTCCGCTGACTGTCGGCCTTGTGCATGGCAGGATGAAAAAGCAGGAGAAAGAAGACACGCTCGCCAGGTTCTATGCGGGTGAGATGCATGTGCTTGTGGCCACGACGGTCATCGAGGTCGGCGTCAATGTACCGCGGGCGACGGTAATGGTCATCGAAGGTGCGGATCGCTTCGGCCTTGCGCAGCTGCATCAGCTTCGAGGCCGGGTGGGCAGGGGATCGCAGGAGAGCTGGTGCTTCATGATGGCTGAGCCCAATGAGCGCCTGAAAACGCTGGTGGCGACAAACGATGGCTTCGAGGTCGCCCAAAAGGATCTTGAGCTCCGCGGCGCAGGCGAGTTCTTCGGCACGAGACAGCATGGCGAGCCCCAAATGCCTGCGCTCATGCTCTCTTCGGATTCCAGGCTGCTGCTCAGAACGCGGGAGGCATTTCTGGAAATATCCAAAAATTCTGCATATTATACAGAATGCGAAGAGATTCTTGCGGCTGCAAGAAAACGTTTTGATAGGTTAGGCGCATACTTTGGCAGAAACTGAGGATAATGCTATAAAAATCACAATGTGTTCGTGTTATTTTTGCATTCACAATTCAAATTGTGAATGTGTGGAATAAGTTGAAATCTATGCACAAAATTTACAGAAAATGATTGCCAAATGACAAAAGAGGCTTTATAATTGAATATGTGCGACCTATTATACACGGTCGCTGCATTTGACTTTACCCTGCTTTTTCGCAAGGATAAGCAGGAATATCATTAGCTTTGAAGGAGGACTGGGCAGCATGAAGTACGTTTACCTGTTTAAGGAAGGCGACGCAAGCATGCGCAATACGCTCGGCGGTAAGGGCGCGAACCTCGCGGAAATGACCAAGATTGGTCTTCCGGTTCCCCAGGGTTTCACCATTTCCACCGAAGCCTGCACCAAGTACTATGAGGACGGCCGTCGCATCAATGACGACATTCAGGCCGAAATCATGGAAAACATTGCCAAGATGGAAGAAATCACCGGCAAGAAGTTCGGCGATCTGGAGAACCCGCTTCTGGTTTCCGTCCGTTCCGGCGCCCGTGCGTCCATGCCGGGCATGATGGATACCATCCTGAACCTGGGCCTCAATGAGGAAGTTGTCAACGTTATGGCGACCAAGTCCGGCAATCCCCGCTGGGCGTGGGACTGCTATCGCCGTTTCATCCAGATGTACTCCGACGTCGTTATGGAAGTCG
>CAZACE010000309.1:0-2828 GCA_964483255.1 uncultured Oscillospiraceae bacterium | reverse complement strand
GCAAAGCTCAGAACGAGCGCCAGCGCCACGACAAGGATCTTTTTCATTGGGGTTTTCCTCCCTAAGTGTTTTTTATATCACCCGGATGCTTCGCCGGGGGACATACATCATGGAGTACTCTGCTCAAACCATTACGCCCTTGGCGGGAAACTCTCAAGAATCGTCAGCTTCTCCTCTGCATGAATCTCAAGCGCCGGACAGTCCGCACGCGCAACAAGCACATCGCCCTGCGCAACCGGCATGAAGTCGCCTTCGATTTCTGCCCTGCCGCTGCCCGAGAGCACCATCAGGATGCGCATTCTGCCCTGCTCCTCAAGCATCAGGCTTCCATCAACCGTCACGCGGCGCATGGAGAACAGATTCGTCTGCCGCTCATCGATGAGCGAATCAATTCTGCCGCCCGGCGCATCAAGCGTACAGAGCGGCTCGCTTCTCCATCGGCGGACGGTTTCTTCCAATGAAGCGCCATCATAATGGAAGCAGTCGAGCATCTTCTCATAGCCCACACCCTGGTGGCACTGATTCTCGTGGATCCTCAGGCCTGCCGGCGTCACCAGCTCCGTGCGCATGGTGTAATCTGTCGGTTCCTGAATCTCCGCCAAAAAGCAGCCTTCGCCGATGGCATGCGGCACGCCGGCAGAAATGAAGTAGCATTCCCCCGCCTGCACGGGAATCTTGTGCAGGCAACCGAGCATCGCCGGGATATCCTGCCGATCAAAGATGTCCTTCCAGATTTCCCGCGTCACACCCGGCTTAAAGCCCAGATAGATGCACGGCTGGAAGCCTTCGCGGTTGGATCCCAGAATATACCAGGATTCGGTCTTGCCGTAATCGCTGTGAAGGATTTCTTTGGCATACTGCTTGTCGGGATGCACCTGAATCGTCAGGCGTTCGCCCGCGTCGATGAGCTTCACCAGAAAGCCGGCCTTCTCGCCAAATGCCTCAAGATGCTTTGCGCCGAAGAATCCCTTGGGATCCTGCGCAATGACGTCGGTGAGATACGGCGCGCCCTCCATGCTGATCACCCGGCTGAGACCTTCGACAATCTCCTCTCTGCCGGGGTTGCTTGCACGGGTGGTGCTCGCCGCCCAATCCTCCGGAAACATGCCGTTCTCGCCCTGGCGGCCATGCCAGCGATCCAGCGCAGCGCCGCCGCCGTATGTACGCCAAACACGGGTTTCCCCAGTCTTGAGCAAAGTTTTCTTTATATCCATTTCTTTATAATTCTCCCTTCTTTTGTTAATTTCCTGCTAAGGCATAAACTTTTTTAAACATTTTCACCAGTTTTTCTCCCGAAACTGTCCCGATGTCCCATCTGGCATTCTAGACCATCAGCTGAGGGATTCATAAACCCACATTAGCACCTTTATATACCCATGTCAAGATTTGTGAATTCCCGCATATTTTCTCTGAATTATCAAAGAAAAAAGCCCGGAGTTTCCGCGTAAATTTCGGATAACTCCAGGCTCAAAGACACTCAGTTAAATCTTAGCCGCCACCCACGCCGTACACGAGGTTCGGCAGGAACAGAACGGCATCCGGGAAGAACACCATGACGACAACGACCAGAATAACCGCCAGATAGAACGGCCAGCCATCCTTGACAACATCGCCGATGGAGCAGCCCATGATATCGGCCGTGGTATACAGACCGGTGCCGACCGGCGGGGTCATGACGCCGAAGGTAACGCAGGTCATCATGATCATACCGAAGACAACCGGATCGACGCCGACGCTCTCCATGACCGGCTTGAGAATCGGGGTCAGGATCAGCGCGATAACCGTGGTCTCCATGAAGCAGCCGCAGATCAGCAGGAACAGGATGACCAGGAACAGCAGCGCGATGCGGTTGGTGGTGATGGACACCAGCGCGGTCGCCAGGGTGGTGGTCAGGTCGTCGAAGACGACGCCGTAGCCGAACACGCCGGAGAAGCACAGGATGATCGCGATAACCGTAACGTCCTTAACAGAATCCTTCAGGGTCTGCATCATGACAGCCGGAGTCATCTCGCGATAGATCACGATACCAACGAACAGCGCATACGCACAGGCAAACGCGCCGGACTCGGTCGGGCTCATGATGCCAAAGCGGATGAGCAGGATCAGCAGGATCGGGAAGAGCAGCGCCCAGATCGCCTCCACGCTCACGCGCAAAATCTCGCCAATCGGGGCCATCTTGTCGCGCTCCGGCTTATAGCCGAACTTGCGCGCAGACCAGCGAACCGCAATCATCAGCAGAACCATCATCAGCACGCCCGGGAACCAGCCGGCCATGAACAGGCGGCCAATGGAAACCTCACCGGTGGTGCCGTAAATGATCAGGCCCATGGACGGCGGAATCGTCGCAACGATCAGGCCGGAGATGCCGTTGATCGCAGCGGACCAGCCACGGGAATAGCCCAGGCGCAGCATCTCCGGGCCGAGGATGCGGCACTCCATGGCCGCGTCCGCAACGGCGGAGCCGGAAACGCCGCCCATCAGGGTGGACAGCACGCAGGAAACCTGGCCGACGGAGCCATACATATGGCCGCACAGCACGTTGGCGACGTTCATCAGGCGCTTGGTGATGCCGGTGGCATTCATCAGGTTGCCCGCCAGAATGAACAGCGGGATCGCCAGCATCGTGAAGGACTGCGTGGTGGAGATGGACTTCTGAACCATGATGCTCAGCGGCAGATCACGGATCATGAAGAAGGACCAGCCGGAAATGCCGATCGCGAAGGCGACAGGCATGCCCAGCAGAAGGAACACGAAGAAAATACCGATAGCCGCGATCATGCCTTTTCACCCCACTTCTCAACAGGCGTCTTGATGCTCTTGTACAGGTT
>CAZACE010000308.1:0-2842 GCA_964483255.1 uncultured Oscillospiraceae bacterium | reverse complement strand
TTTTTTCCCAAACAATCAAAAATTTAATCAAAATCAGGCATTTCTTGCCTCAAGCACAGAAGGTGTTTCATCACACCTTCTTTTCTTCTCTTGGCATCACTTACTCCTTAATTCTGCTTCAAAAAATCATAATAAAGAATGCGGATAACCTCTTTAGGATTGTGCCAGCTTCCTTTTTCAAAATCAGCATTTCCACCAATAGTTATGCGAGAAATACACCCTTCTTTGTTAAGCCAGTTCTTCTTTACATTCTGCTGAGCTTCAACAATAATCTCTGTAAATCCCGCATCCTTCAACTCATTAGCCACTTGACTGTATTCTCTGCTCAAGTATTTCTTAGCAGAATCAGGCACTCTGATTTCACCAGAATGCTCAGAAGCAATCTCTTCCTCAGTTTTTGATTTATAATATTGAATCACAATTTCAGAACTGCGCGCATACCACTCGCCAGCCTTAAAACTATCCTGTCCATTTATTGAGATGCCTACTACCTGTTCTTCTTTCGTCAGCATTCCCTTTTCAAACACCCTTACAATTTCAATATTCACAAACCCTGCTTTCTGAATCAGGTCTTTCACTTCTTCAATATTGCGCCCAATATAAAACTTAGAAGCCTCAGTCATTGGTACTTTCAAAACATTGTCATCAATGTTCTGACCTTGTTCCAAGTAGGCCTTAATCTGCTCAAACTGCGGAGTCTTTGTCCATTCATTACAGTCATAAGCACGAACTGCATTCAAAGGATGATCTATATGGCTATACTGCAAAAACTCAAGGGTTTTATTCCATTTTGAATCCTCTACCATCGATTTGTATTCAATGGCTTGCTCCATAAATGCTTCAACATTTGCTTCCATTTCAATATCTTTATCAAATCCAGCAAACCTTAAACAAGTCTCCACAACTTTATCAGCGTTTCCATCACATATTGCTGCAGCCCTATCTGCTGAAAGCTCACTACATCTCATCCAATAATAAAACGCTACTTGAATAGGAATAGATATCAAGTCACTTAATCCTAAGAGATTTGTTGTCTCATTCAAAATCATGCGTCCCATCGTATGATATAAAACATGATGACATGCAATATGTCCGCATTCATGAGCCAGAACAGAAGGAATAAGGTTTTCAGGCAATGTTTCAAGCAGGCCTGATGTCATAACAATGAAAGGCTTTGTATCACCATTTGTATAAGCATTAGGCTCTACGTCATGCGTCAAGTATAATTCAGGTACATCAATACCCAACTTTTCACAGATCGGCAAAAGCATATTGTAATACTTGGGAAGCTGCTTTTCACTAAGGCGAAGGTTGGTTGCCATGTTCTGAATGCGGAATTGCTGCTCACTCCAAACTTTCATATATGCTTTAAGCAACGGAGTGAATCCTGGGATGGCCTTTAGAGCTTGCAGGGCTGCTCGGTCAGAATCATGCATAAAGTAGTTCGCGTCAATAGGCATCTTTCTTCCTCCTGTTACTCCTTGGCATTTTGATTATTCTTCCGAATCAGCCAAGATTCTCCGGGGTAAACGTCCAGGTGAAATCCACCTTCGTGCCGGGACGGTATTTCTCGTCCAGCTGCGGGCCGCAACTGTTGGAACCGATGCCGGCAAGCATCGCGTCCACGCACAGAACCGTGCTTGAGCTCGGCTCGATCTCGCAGGCATGGGCTTTGCCGGTCAGCTCCTCCTGCGTGTAAGGAGAGGCGCTGAAAGAGAAGCTCTCGCCGGTCACGGTCAAACGCGCTGCCGGGCCATAGACCTGCACACAGGAACAGTCGTAATGGCTGCCGTTCTCCTGCGGCTTGAGATAGTTCTCGTGCATCGCTTTCACGCTGGCGCCGTACAGATGCTTGCTGCTCGCCTGGCGCTTGTCCACGTAGCTTTCATGCGGACCATAGCCGAAATACTGCACCTTGTCCATGCATGCAGGCAGGAACGCCCGCAGGCCAAAGCGCGGCAGGAACGGCATGTTCTCCCTCACGTCCGCCTTCACGCTCACCGTCACCGCGCCGCCGGGCGTGATGCGCCACTGCACGCTGCCCTTCACAAGGTTCTCCAGATAGATCGCGCCGATGGAAAAGCGGGTCGTGAGCACGCAGTCGCCGCCATCCATATCCACATCGGTTTCATAGCCGCGCGCGATGATGCGGTCATAGCCGAATTCGCTCCACTGGCGGCGCACATTGCGGTCATTGTCCGTCGGCGCACGCCAGATGTTGAAGGCCAGCGGCTGATCCAGCATCTGGAAGCCACCCGCGACCATCTTGTCAAAGCTGACATGCTGCTTGTTGTAGAGATAACGGAACTGCTGATTTGCAATCGTGATGAAGCGGCTGTCCTCGCTCACGCGGATTTCTCCGCCATCGTTCTTCGGGAGAACCGGCGCAAAGACCTGCTCGCCCACCTGCTCTGTGCCGACGCAGTGCCCCGCCGGAAGCAGTCCATAGCCGCGAAGCCGGATCGTCTCGAAATAGACGGCAGTATCCGGCACGGCAAGGCCGGGATCGCTGATGACAACCTGCGCGCGCGTGTGCGGCGCGATATTCAGCTGCGCAGGATCGATCACGCCGCCGCCCACATTCTTGCCGCCGCGGCGCAGCGTATAGCGGATCTCGACCGCATCGCAAAGCGTCGTGAAATCGTACAGATTCCAGACCTCAAAGCGACCGGCCGCCAGATCGACGGCGCTGATGCGCGCCGGACGCATGACGTTCTTGAATTCCAGGAGACCGGTATGCGGCGTGCGGTCCGGATAAACCAGGCCGTCCATGCAGAAGTTGCCGTCTTTGGGGAACTCGCCGAAGTCGCCGCCGTAGAAGAACTTATCGCGTCCATCGGTC
>CAZACE010000307.1:0-2854 GCA_964483255.1 uncultured Oscillospiraceae bacterium | reverse complement strand
GATGAAATTCACCAACGGATGCTGGCTGACCCAGGAAGGAACGCATTGCTTTTCCCCGGCGCATGTGTATGCGGCTGACGTGAACGATCAGCGTGCCCGCCTGCTCTGCCCGACGGCGCGCATTGTTTCCCGCGGCGATACGCTTGGCGGCGTCAATCTGACACTTGAGATCAGCGCGCCGATGGAAGGCGTGCTGCGCGTGCGCATGACGCATCATGCTGGCCTTGTGCAAAAGGGACCGCAGTTTGATCTGAATCTGCCGGATGCAGCGCCGCTTGATGGCGAAGAGACGGATGAAAGGATCATCGTGTGCAGCGGCGAACTGCGCGTGGAGATTATCCGCGATACGGCACAGATGACCTTCTATCATGGAAATAAGAAGCTCACGGGCGCTGCGCCCGGCGATCACGCGTATGTGAAAACCGATTGGACGGGCATGGCCTATGATCGGGGGCCGAAAAATGCGTGGATGCGCGGTCAGCTTGATCTTGGCGTGGGTGAGCTGATCTATGGCCTTGGCGAGCGCTTCGGTGCGTTTGTGAAAAACGGACAGAGCGTGGAAATCTGGAACAGGGACGGCGGAACCTCGACCGAGCAGGCGTATAAGAACATCCCGCTGTATCTCTCCAATCGTGGTTACGGCGTGTTTGTCAATCATCCTGAGATGGTTTCCTTCGAAATCGGCTCGGAGATGGTTTCCAAGGCGAGCTTCACCGTTGCGGGCGAGAGCCTGGATTATTTCCTGATCGACGGCCCGACGATGAAGGATGTGCTCGTTCGCTATACGGATCTGACGGGCAAGCCTGCGCTGCCTGCGCCGTGGACGTTCGGCCTGTGGTTGTCCACGTCGTTCACAACCAATTATGATGAAGCCACCGTCAATAGCTTTGTAGACGGCATGCTTGAGCGCGGCATTCCGCTCTCCGTCTTTCATTTTGATTGTTTCTGGATGAAGGGCTTCTCCTGGTGCGATTTTATCTGGGATCCGCAGGTATTCCCGGATCCCAAGGGCATGCTTGCGCGCCTGAAAGCCAAGGGGCTTAAAATCTGCGTGTGGATCAACAGCTATATCGCGCAGGAATCGGCCATCTTTGAGGAAGGCATAACAAACGGCTATTTCCTCAAGCGAAGCAATGGCGATGTCTGGCAGTGGGATATGTGGCAGCCGGGTATGGCGCTTGTCGATTTCACGAATCCTGACGCCTGCCTTTGGTATCAGGAAAAGCTGGAGGCGCTCCTTGATATGGGCGTGGACTGCTTCAAGACCGACTTTGGCGAGCGCATTCCCACAGAGGATGTGGTTTGGGCGGACGGCAGCGATCCCAAGAAGATGCATAACTACTATACCTATCTGTACAACAAGACGGTGTATGATCTGCTGGTGAGAATGAAGGGCAGGGAGGAAGCGATTCTCTTTGCTCGCTCTGCGACGGCGGGCTGCCAGCAATTCCCTGTGCATTGGGGCGGCGACTGCTGGAGCAGCTACGAAGCCATGCAGGAGAGCCTGCGCGGCGGCCTGTCTCTGACCAGCTCCGGCTTCGGTTTCTGGAGTCACGATATCGGCGGTTTCGAGCGCCGATCCACGGCGGACGTCTATAAGCGTTGGTGCGCGTTCGGTCTGCTCTCCACGCATTCCCGCCTGCATGGCTCGGATTCCTACCGCGTGCCGTGGAGCTATGACGAGGAGGCGGTGAATGTGCTGCGCCGCTTTACAAGACTCAAGGCGGAGCTGATGCCGTATCTCTACGCCTGCGCTGTGGAAACGGCGAAGACGGGCGTGCCGATGATGCGCTCTATGGCGCTGGAATTTGCACAGGACAGAAACTGCGATTACCTGTGCTCGCAGTATATGCTGGGCAGCAATCTGCTTGTTGCGCCTGTGATGAATGAAGAAGGAATGGCGGAATACTATCTGCCGCAGGGGCGGTGGATCAACGTCCTCACGGGCGAGCGCTGCGAGGGCGGTTGCTGGAGGCGTGAGCATCATGACTATATGAGCATCCCGCTCTTTGCTCGCCCGGGCAGCATCATTCCCTTCGGCGCGCAGGATAACGGCGTGCTCTACGATTATGCGCGGAACGCGCAGTATCGCGTCTATGCGCTGGGTGAAGGGGAGAGGGCAAAGACCTGCATATACGGCATGGATGGCAAAATGCAAAGCAGACTGTCGGTCTGTCGTGACGAAGAGGGTTACGAAATCGATTATCAGGGCGAAATGCCGTGCGAGGTTGTGTTGCTGGATGAATGCGGCCAAACGGCGCTGTGCCTCAATGGAAAAGGGATATACCGGGCGAAGGCAAAGGCATAAATGCAAACAGAAGCAGATCGGAAAACGTGCAGTTTTCCTTGAAAAATATGGCTTTTTGTGCATCGAGCGGAAGAAAAAACCTTGCGCTTTTCGGCGCGATTTATGCCGGATTTATGCATTAAAATAGGTATATTTCGGTTGAATTACAATACTTTCAGCCAAATTGTGACCTTTTGTTCATGTTCATATTACGTCAAATTCATATCAACTTTCCTATTTTCCATTTACATATTTGCACATTTGCGATATAATTTGGGTAACAACGTACTGACGGTGCTTGTCAGTGCAGTATACGACATTGGAAAAGGAGAGACCGCTATGAAGAAGTACCTTGCGCTGTTTGTGGCCCTGGTCCTGACCCTGACGCTCAGCATCGCGTTTGCTGAGACCAACCCGGACGACTACTACCTCGAGATCAAGTTCTCCAACGTCTTCCAGCCCACCGAGTGGAACTATAAGGCTTCTCAGAAGCTCGCTGACATGATCACCGAGCGCACCGAGGGCCACATCTCTGTGACCTACTATGGCCAGAACGAACTGGACTGC
>CAZACE010000306.1:0-2856 GCA_964483255.1 uncultured Oscillospiraceae bacterium | reverse complement strand
AGAGCGCGGCGATTGAGCGGGACGTGAGGCGCCTTTTGAGCGAAAATCTGCTTGAAATGTGCAGGCGCGAACAGATATCATTTTGATCACAATCATCAGGAGGAACAGACAATGAGCAATCCGATTTTTACCATTGAGATGGAAAATGGCATGACGATGAAGGGCGAACTCTACCCGGAGATCGCGCCCAACAGCGTGGCGAACTTTGTGGAGCTGGCCAATAAGGGCTTTTACGATGGCGTGATCTTCCATCGCGTGATCCCGGGCTTCATGATTCAGGGCGGCGACCCGATGGGCCAGGGCATTGGCGGCCCGGGCTATTGCATCAAGGGAGAATTCTCGCGCAATGGTTTCCCGAATCCGCTGAAGCACACCCGCGGCGTGCTCTCTATGGCGCGCAGCATGATGCCCAACTCCGCCGGCAGCCAGTTCTTCGTGATGGTTGAGGATGCGCCGCATCTGGATGGCCAGTATGCCGCGTTCGGCAAGGTGACCGAGGGCATGGAGACCGCAGATGCGATCGTTTCTGCGCCGCGTGACCGCCGCAATGATAAGCCGTATGAGGATCAGAAGATGAAGTCTGTGCGCGTGGAGACCTTCGGCGTGGAATACACGGTTGAGAAGATCAAGAGCAGCAGGTTCTGATCAGGAGGCGTCTGTGAAGAAGAACAAGGTTTTCATCCACCTGATGGGCCGCGATTATGCGCTTTTGACCGATCAGGATGTCCAGCAGGTGCAGCGTCTGGCGCGCTATGTGGATCGCAAGATGCGCGAGGTGTCGCTGACGACGCGTGCAGGCGAAAACATGGTGCCCATGCTGACGGCAATGACGCTGGCGGGCGAGCTTTTCAGCGCGCAGGATGAGAATACTCGCCTAAAAAAAGAACTCGCTGCGCTCAAGGCGGAGCAGAAGGATTCATAATGAAACGGCGGCACAAGCGGGAGCGCTGTGCCGCCGCCTTTTCAAATATGCACTCAAGCTTCTTGGATAGGCGCGAAGCGTACATGGGGTGCAGGGGCAAAGTCCCTGCCAGAGGTTCGGGGACGGCATCCCCGAAGGAGGTTTTCTATGGAATTGCTTTCCCCTGCGGGCAACCGCGAGGCATTGACGGCCGCTGTTTCCTGCGGCGCGGACGCTGTGTATCTGGGATACACGGCCTTCGGCGCGCGCAGCTACGCAGGCAATTTCGATGCAGAGCAGCTGAAGGAGGCTGTCGAGTACGCGCATGAGCGCGGTAAGAAGATCTTCACAACCGTCAATACGCTGGTCAAGCAGTGCGAAGTGGACGATCTGTGCGACGTGCTGGAGCTGCTTTGTCGTGTCGGCGTGGACGCTGCAATCGTGCAGGATCTGGGCGTTGTGCGCATCGCAAGGGAACGCTTTCCGGAACTGACTCTGCATGCCAGCACGCAGATGACCGTCAATAATGCGCAGGGCGCGAAGCTGCTGCAAACTCTGGGCCTTACGCGCGTAGTTCCGGCGAGAGAGTGCTCGCTTGCAGAACTCAAGAAGATGGCCGATACGGGTGTGGAGATCGAGGCGTTTGCCCATGGTGCGCTGTGCGTCGCAGTCTCCGGCCAGTGCCTGTTCTCCAGCATGATTGGAGGCAGAAGCGGCAATCGAGGCCGCTGCGCGCAGCCCTGCCGGCTGCCGTATAAGCTTGATGACGGAACAAGCGGCTATCTGCTCTCTACGCGCGATCTGATGCTCATCGATAAAATCCCGCAGATGCGCGATGCGGGCGTGTATTCCTTCAAACTTGAGGGACGCATGAAGCGTCCGGAGTATGTCGGCGTGATCACGCGTGCATATCGTGAGGCGCTCGACGCCGCCGAGGCACATGTGCCATATCATCCGAGTGAAAAGACGATCCGGGATCTTAAACAGGTGTTCAATCGCGGAGGATTTACCGAAGGCTACGTTATGAGCCGCAGCAATGCGGCGCTGATGAGCTGGGAGCGCCCCAATCACTGGGGAATCCGCGTGGGCAGGATCATGTCCCAGCGAGGACCGCTGGCCAAGGTGCTGCTTGAGGAAAACCTCCATGACGGCGATGGATTGCAGGTGCGCGGCAAAGAGGAGATTGACCTCACGTATTCTGGCAACAATACGCCGCGCGGCACGGAGGCGACCGTGCGCATTGCGTCAGGCAAGTATAAGCCGGGCGATCCCGTATATAGACTGACGGATGCCGTGCAGATGGATGAGATTCGCGAGATCATGAGCAAGGAGCAGGTCAAGATCCCGCTTGCGGCGATGCTTACGGCAATGCCGGGTGAGCTGCCTGTGCTTTCGCTTTCCGATCCGGACGGGCATACGATCGCGGTGACCGGCGATCAGATTGTGCAGCGTGCGCAGCAGCGCGCGCTCGATCATGACGGCGCGATGAAACAGCTCAGCAAAACGGGCGGCACGCCGTATGTGATTGAAAACCTTACGATGCACAGCGAAAACGCATTTATGACGGCGGGCATGCTCAATGGCCTGCGCCGTGATGCGCTTGAGACGATGCGCGCGGCGAGGATTCAGATTGCAAGAAAGGATGCGCAGCCAAAGTCCATGCCGGCTCAGATGCCGCAGCAGGAAAGGCTGCTTATCGCGAGAAGCGAGCGCCTTGAGGACATGCAGACGCTGCTAAACTGCGGTGCGGATGTGTTTTACTGGGAGCCGCAGCTTTATACGCCCAAGGCCATCGAAGCGCAGCTTGAAAAGTATCTGGGTGTTTGTCCGGTTCTCGTTCTTCCGGTCGTCATGAGCAGCGAAGAGCTTGCGGATATTCATGCGATGGTTTGCCGACTGTCGGAGCTGGCCTTTGGGCGGGCCAATGACTGCGTAAAGCTGGTGCTGGATGACGA
>CAZACE010000305.1:0-2858 GCA_964483255.1 uncultured Oscillospiraceae bacterium | reverse complement strand
GGGGGCGTTGGGGATTTCATCCCCAAGCCCCTGACAAGGGAGCAGTCCCCAGGCCCCGTCTTACGGTGCGCGGTTCGCGCAGCG
Organism: uncultured Oscillospiraceae bacterium; assembly: GCA_964483255.1. Lineage (GTDB taxonomy): Bacteria > Bacillota > Clostridia > Christensenellales > Aristaeellaceae > Ventricola. The sequence continues at coordinate 2,774 of CAZACE010000305.1, read as the reverse complement.
TTTGGAAGCGCTGACTTGACGGCTTAAAGCAGGCGCGAAGCGAAAATGGGGTGCAGGGGCGATGTCCCTGCCAGGGGTTCGGGGACAGAGTCCCCGAGAAAGGACCGTATGATCTATCTGGATAACGCGGCGACCAGCTTTCCAAAGCCGCGGGAGACGGCGGCGGCCATGGCGGACGCCATGACGCGCTGCGGCGCGAATCCCGGGCGCGCAGGGCATGCGCTGGCGCTGGAGGCGGGCAGGATTGTGGAAGGATGCCGCGAGGCGATTGCGCAGATGCTTGGCGAAAGCGATGCGTCGCGCGTGGTCTTTTGCCAGAATACGACCGATGCGCTTAATACGGCGATCCATGGCACGCTGCGCACGGGCGATCACGCGATCACCACGCTGCTGGAGCATAATTCCGTGCTCCGTCCGCTCTCGGAGCTCTCGCGAAGCGGCGCAATCACGCTGACGCTTGTGCCGCCGGACGCGCAGGGAAGGATCTGCGCGGCGGATATCGAGCGCGCTATGCTGCCAAATACAAGGCTTGTGGCGATGACCCATATGTCCAATGTGCTGGGCATGGCGCAGGATGCATCTGCGGTGGGCAGGGTCTGCCAAAGGCATGGCGCGCTGCTGCTTGTGGATTGCGCGCAGACGGCAGGCCATGTGCCGCTTGAGCCAAAGAAATGGGGCTGCCATCTGCTGGCGATGCCCGGGCATAAGGGGCTGCTCGGTCCGCACGGCACGGGCGCGCTGTGGATCGCACCGGGCGTTCGTGTCGCGCCGCTGCGCCAGGGCGGCACGGGTTCGGCGTCCGAGAGCATGTTTCAGCCGAGAATGCTGCCTGACAGCCTCGAATCCGGCACGCTCAATCTGCCGGGTATCGCAGGGCTTCATGCGGGCATGCGCGTTGCGCTGGCCAAAATGCGCGAGAGCCATGAGAAAACCATCGCCCTGTGCAATTTCCTTCGTGCAGAGCTTTTGAATCTGCCGGGAGTGCGCGTATATACACCGCCGGGTGCATCGCTTGTGAGCTTCAATGTATCGGGTATCGGCTCGCAGGAAATCTCGTCCATCCTGGATGGAGCGCATATCGCCGTGCGCGGCGGACTGCACTGCGCGCCGGGCGTGCATCGGTTTCTGGGTACGCTGCAGACGGGCGCTGTGCGCGTGAGCCCGGGGCTGTATTCAACGCGCGGGGATATATTGCAGCTGCTTGGATGCATACAAAAGATGACAAAATGACATTGCTGCAATTATGCGAAAACGGGTTATTTGATTCGGAAATCACACAATATCATGGTCTAACTTTGAAAAAATGCAGGAAAATTTGACAATTATGTCAATATCGACTTGATAAATGACGGGCGAATTGGTATAATTATGCGTACGACACGAATGCCGAATCCGGATTGGAGATGCATACCATGCCTGATACGTCCGCCAGCCGCCTTTTGATTGCCGCCCCGCAGGGCGTTGCAGCCAAGCTGCAGGGAATTCTTGCCACGGCGGGGATTGCGCCTGCTGCCGTATACTGCACGGGCGAGGAGGCGCTCGCCGGCGGCGAGAATGGTCAGGGGCTGCTGCTCACCAGCTGGCGCCTGCCGGATATGACCGGACCGGAGCTGGCAAAGAAGCTGCCTGCCGCTGGCGTGATGATGATCGTGCCGGGGGATTACGATCCTGCGGAGCTTGAGGGCGCGGATGTGCTCACGCTGCATAACCCGATCAGCCAGGATGCGCTGATTCAGGCTGTGCGCGCGATGTGCTATTGCGGCGCGAAGCTGCAGGCGCTGAGCAGGCAGGCGGCAAAGCTGGAGCGTCAGCTTTCCGAGCGCAAGGTGATCGAGCGCGCGAAGGGAAAGCTGATGGACCTGCTGCATCTGAGCGAAAAAGAAGCGCATTATCACATGCAGAAAAAGAGCATGGATACCGGACGGCGCATCGTCGACGTCGCGCAGGAAATTCTCAGCAGCGAAGAGGTTGTTGCATAAGGAAGAAGCCGCCCCGTTTCCGAGGATGGAAGCGGGGCTTTTTCTGTGCTATAATATGGCTTGGCAATACGGAGGGATGTGAAGACGATGAAGTATAAAGGCGAAGCGACGCTTAAAAGCGGCGAAACGCTTACGCTGCGTAGCCTGTGCGCGCAGGACGCGGCACAGATGATCTGCGTATGCAAAAAGGCGGCGGGCGAAACGGACTTCATGATGCGCTATGAGGACGAATGGATCATCACTGAGCAGGACCAGCGCGAGGTCCTTGCCAAGGCGGAGCATGCGCCGCGGGCGCTGATGCTGGGCGCGTTTGTGCAGGGACGGCTTGTGGGTGTTGCCAATTTCAGGCCGGTGCATCCGGGTGATCGGGCGCGCCATCGCGCAGGTATGGGCATTTCGATTCTCAAAAGCCATTGGGGACTGGGTGTCGGCACGGCAATGATGCGCGTGCTGATCGAGGCGGCGAAGGAGACGACGATTGAGCAGCTGGAACTGGACGTGGTGAGCACGAACGAAACTGCGATCCGGCTGTATGCGCGCTGCGGCTTTGTGGAATTCGGCCGTCATCCGCGGATGATGAAGCACAGGGACGGAAAGTATGCCGATACGATCCTGATGATGCTTGATCTGAGAAAAGAATCATGATATACTATATCTGTTCTTAAGGAAAAGGAGGGCGCACCGTGGGCTGGAAAATGCGAGTCGTTCGGGTTCAAAAAGGATCCTGCAAGCCGGCTTACGGGAGAAGTGCGCCCTTTTTGGCTGTATAACTGCTCAAAAAGAATAAGCACGACT
>CAZACE010000304.1:0-2864 GCA_964483255.1 uncultured Oscillospiraceae bacterium | reverse complement strand
CATTATAACACATCCTCCTACTTATTAAAAGGATTTAGATTAGAAATAGTATCAGATCATCATTCCATGATCCAAGGAGTTTTTTCTTATTCCTCTTTAACCAACCTCGGCGGTCGTATCGACCGCCTCCTCGCTGCTCACGCTCATGGAGCCAAGCATCGCCTGTACGGCCGCATCGATCTGCGCCGCGCCCAGGTTCTTGGGATAGACCGCGCTGAACACCAGCGATTCATTCGCATCCACCACAACCAGCGTCACATCCAGCGCCTCCTGCCCCTCTTCCTGATAGGCAAAGCGCAGACCCTGCGCCGGATGACCGCTGATTTCGCTCACTTCCAGCACGCGCACGTCCGTCGCGCCAACCCATTCGCTGGCGATCAGGTCGCCCAGATTCATATCAAAGGACGCATAGCGCAGCAGCTGCACATACGCGCCGCCGCTGAGCTGATAGGTCTGGATGAAATCGCCGTCCTCAAAGGCGACATTCTCCACCATCTGCGCATCCTGCTCCAGCTCCACCAGCAGCACGCTGCCCTGCGCAAAAGCCATCGCAGGCAGCATGAGCATCAGCATCAGGAGTACGGTAAGTGCCTTCTTCATATTGTATCTCCTCCTTACTTGACTTCATACGGATACGGTTCGCCGCGCTCAAAGGCCGCGCACGCCTCAACAACGCAGCACGCCATATCATACACCGTCACATCCGTGTAAAACGCGGTATGCGGCGCAACGATCACATTCGGGAAACTGTTCAGCAGCGCAAGCTCTCGGTTTGTCATCGCCTCGCCGGTGTGATTGATATAGTACAGACCGTACTCATCTTCAATCACGTCCAGACCCGCCGCGCCGACATGCCCGCTCTCCAGCGCGTCAATCAGCGCCATGGTATCGATCAGGCCACCGCGCGCGGTATTGATGATCATCACGCCCGTCTTCATCTTCGCAAGCGACTTAGCGTTGATCATGTGATGATTGTCCTTGGTCGCCGGGCAATGCAGCGAAATCACATCGCATTCCCTGTAGATCGTCTCGATGTCCACCATCTCGCACAGCTTGGCCGCTTCCTCACTGGGATACTGATCATAGCCCAGAAGCCTGCAGCCAAAGCCGGACAAATGTTTCAGCACCGTCCGGCCGATTCTGCCCGTGCCGATCACGCCGACTGTCATCTTCGAGAACTCGCGCCCGCGCTTGCCCGGCAGCGAGTAATCCTGCAGCTTCGCGCGCTCAAGCACATACGGAAACTTGCGGCAGCACATGAGCATCAGCATAATCGCGTAATTGGCCACGGACTCCGGCGAATACACCACGCTTGCCACGCGCAGGCCGAGTCTTCTGGCGGCGTTCATGTCGATATGCTCCGTACCGATGGAGCGCGTGAGGATATAGCGCACGCCCTGCTTAGCCAGCGCTGTGAGCAGCTCGTCGGTCATGTTCGTCACGATGATGCTGATGGCGTCGCAGCCCTTGGCCAGATGCGCATTCTCCAGTGAAGGATAATCCTCGCAGGTCGCATATTCAAAACCTTCTTTCGCGCAAAGCGCATCGAAGTATTCCTTCTCGTCAAACGCGCGGAAGCTGTATACCAGAATCTTCATTGCCTGTCCCCCATATTCACACTCTTTTGAAACCGATTCATTATACCATCCGTGCTCGTTCCCGTCAAAGCTGTTCTGCAATTTCCCGCTTTGCGCCTGCGCGCCGCTGTGGTATAATCGCCTTATGATATATAGAAAAACGCCGAAAGGATGTTTTGAATATGAAACACATTCTGCTCATCGCCACCGGCGGCACCATCGCCTCCCGCCCGACGCAGGACGGCCTTGCGCCGCAGCTTTGCGCAGGCGATATCCTCTCCTGCGTGCCGGCTCTGGCGGATCTTTGCCATATCGACGCCATGCAGCTGCTCAATATCGATTCCACGAATATGACGCCGGAAAACTGGCTGACCATCGCCAACAGCGTGAAGGAAAACTACTTCCGCTACGATGGCTTTGTCATCACTCATGGCACAGACACCATGTCCTACACCGCCTGCGCGCTGTCCTATCTCATTCAGAACAGCGCCAAGCCCATCGTGCTCACCGGTTCGCAGAAGTCCATCTACGATCAGGAGACCGATGCGCGCCGCAATCTGTTCGATGCGTTCCTCGCCGCGCAGGACGATGCGCTCTTCGGCGTAATGCTCGTGTTCGATGGCCGCGTCATCAGCGGCACCCGCGCCCGTAAGACGCGCACCAAGTCCATGAACGCCTTCTCCTCCATCGATTATCCGGAGCTGGCGCTTCTTCGCGAGGGCAAGATCCTGCATTATATCCGCCAACAGCGCCCTGCCGGCCTGCCCGCGTTCTATGAAAAGCTCAATCCGCGTATCTTCGTTCTGCGCCTGATTCCGGGCATGAATCCCGCCGTGCTGCATCTGCTGCTGCCGGAATTCGATGCGCTGGTCATCGAGAGCTTCGGTGTGGGCGGCCTGCCCTGCTATGAGCAGAAGGATTTCCTGGAGGCCGTGCATGCATGGAGCGCCGAGGGCAAGCCGATCGTCATCACCACGCAGGTACCCCACGAAGGCAGCGACATCGGCGTCTATCAGGTCGGCGCGCGCGTGAGGAGTATCCCCGGCGTGCTGCAGGCGCATACGATGACCGTGGAAAGCGCCGTGACCAAGCTCATGTGGATCCTTGCCCAGACCCAAAACCTCGAACGCATCGAGCAGCTCTTCTATACGCCAGTCGCGCATGACCTGCTGAAATTCGAGTAAGGGAGGCGTTAGTGCGGCCGCCCTAAAACCCTCCTGGGGGACATTGTCCGTGAGACTCCCGGTTAGTCTTCGCGCATCTTGTCGAGCAGCGCTGTGTTTAAGA
>CAZACE010000303.1:0-2866 GCA_964483255.1 uncultured Oscillospiraceae bacterium | reverse complement strand
GGTCATCGGTCAGGGGCGCATCGGCGAGATCCTCTCTCAGAAGAGCGAGGATCGCCGCGGCATCTTTGAAGAGGCCGCTGGAATCGTCAAATATCGTACGCGCAAGGAGGAGAGCGAAAAGCGCCTTTCCAACATGCGCGACAACCTCTCCCGCGTGGAGGATATCATCTCTGAACTGGAAAGCCAGCTTGAGCCGCTGGCCAAGGCCAGCGAAACGGCGAGGCATTATCTGGCGCTGCGCGACGAGCTGCGCGTGCTGGAATGCTCATCCTTCGTCCTTCGCAGCGACCGCGCGAAGGAGCGCATTGAGGATGCGGAAAACATGCTCACCGGTCTTCGCGAGGCCATCGAGCAGGAGGAAAAACGCGCAGGCGAGCTGAGCGCCATTCGCGACAGCGCGAATGAAACCGCGCAGGAGCTGGACGCCCAGGTTTCCGCTGCGCACGAAACCGTGCTTTCGCTCACGCGCGAAAAGGAAGCGCGCGAGGGTGAATTGGCCATGCTGCGCGCCGAAATCGCGCGCATGGAAAAGGACGTGCTCAGCCTCAGCCAGGAGGAGGACGTGCGCCGCACGCGCAGCGAAGCGCTGGATGGCGAGATCCGCAAGAATGAGAGCGATACGCTGGAAGCGCGCGCGCAGATTGTCGAGCTTCAGCGCGCCCTGCGGACCAAGGAAGAGCAGCTCCTTGCCGCGCAGGAGGCTGCCCGCGTAGCCGAGGAAGAGCTGGAAGCGCATAAGAGCGCGATCATCGACGCGATGAACCGCCTGAGCGATGTGCGTACCAGCGAGGCGCGCCTTTCGACCATGCGCGTGGAGCTTGAGCGCCGCGGCGCGGAGGCCAATGCGCAGCGCGAGGAGCTTGCGATCATCGCCGGGCGGCTTGACGAGCAGCTTGCCGAGGCAAAGGAAGAACTCGAAAGCTTCAATCGGGCCGAACGTGAGCTCGCCGAGGCTGAGCGCAGAATCGATCAGGAGAATCAGGACGCAGCCCAGAAAATTGCCCGCATCCAGCAGGCGATCACAGAATCAAGCGGCCAGAAGCAGGCGACGGCGAGCCGCCTTCGTGTGCTTCGCGAGATGGAGCGCGACTATGCCGGCTATCAGCAGGCGGTTAAGCAGGTGCTGCTGCATGCACGCGGAAACGCTGGCGTGCGCGGCGTTGTCGCTTCGCTGATGCAGGTGCCCAAGGAGCTCGAGCGCGCGGTGGAAGCCGTGCTCGGCGGCGCGCTGCAAAACGTCGTCACCAGCGACGAATACGTCGCCCGCGATATGATTGCGTATCTGAGAAGCAATAAGCTCGGCCGCGCGACATTCCTGCCGATGACGACGATCACCGGCCGCGTGCTGAATGCTCAGGAGCGTCAGCTGCTTTCCATGCCCGGCTGTGTCGGCGTGGCAAGCGAACTGGTCAGTTTTGCACCGGAATACCGCGGAATTGTGGAAAACCTCCTTGGCCGCACTGTCGTGGCCGAGAATCTGGACGCGGGCATCGAGATTATGCGCCGCGGCCGCCATGCATTCCGCCTCGTGACGCTGGATGGCGACGTTATGCACTCCGGCGGCTCGATGACGGGCGGCAGCTCGGCTTCCCGCATGACGAGCCTGCTCTCGCGTGAGCGCGAAATCAAGGAGCACGAAGAGCTGCTTGAAAAGCTGGATGCGCAGATCAAGGATTATGAAGCGCGTCTTGAGCGCGGCGAAATCTACCGTCAGGAGATCAAGCAGCGCCGCGCAAAGGCGTTTGAGGATCTGCATCAGGCGCAGATTGACGTATCCATCGCCAGCGAGCGCCTGCGCACGCTGATGCAGCAAAGGGAGAATCATGCCCAGCAGGAGCAGCGATGCGACCTGCTCATTGCGCAGATTGCGCAGAATCTTGCGCAGATCGACAGCCAGCTTGCCGGCGCGCGCAGCACGCAGGCGGGCGAGGAGCGCACCAGCGACGAGATGAACCGCCGCACGGGCGAGCTTTCCGACATTCTCTATGATAAGCGTGAAGCGCTGGATGGCCTTCGCGATGAGGCGCAGGGAATGCGCGTCACGCTGGCGGCCAAGGAGCGCGACCTTACGGCCCTCATTGCGGATGGCGCGCGTATGCGCCGCGAGCAGGAGGATATCGCCGCTCAGCTCTATCAGGCGCACGAGCAGCGCGAAAAGCTGATCCTCGAACATCAGAAGGCGACGCAGCAGATGGCTGCCGATACGGAGCTGTCTGTGCAGTGCAGCAATCAGCTGGAGACCGCGCAGCTGGATCTGGCAGGCAAGCAGACCCTGCGCGCCGAGAATCAGGAGAAGATCCGCGCGCTCACGCAGGAGATCGATTCCCTGCGCGAGACGCTTTCGCAGGATCAGGACAAATGCCACAAGGCTGAGATGGTTCTCTCGCGCACTCAGGCAGAGCTTTCTCAGATGCAGCAGCGCATCTGGGATGAATACGAGCTCACCTATGCCAGCGCAAAGGAATACCTCAAGGAGCCGTTTGATCTGTCCGCAGGCGACAAGCGTACGGGCGAAATCCGCCGCGAAATCCGCGCGATGGGTCCGGTCAATGTCACCGCCGTGGAGGATTACCGTGCCTGCCGCGAGCGCTACGAGGATCTTTCCCGTCAGAGGGACGATCTGCTCAAGGCGCAGAGCGACCTGCAGGGCATCATCGAGACGCTGCAGCGTCAGATGGAGCGCCAGTTCATGGAAAACTTCCGCCTGATGCAGCAGTATTTCGCCGAAACGTTTGCCAAGCTCTTTGGCGGCGGCCATGCAGAACTGAGGCTGCTGGATGAAAGCGACGTCCTCGGCTGCGGCATCGAGATCGTGGCGCAGCCCCCGGGCAAGAAGCTGCAGCTGCTCTCGCTCCTCTCCGGCGGC
>CAZACE010000302.1:0-2875 GCA_964483255.1 uncultured Oscillospiraceae bacterium | reverse complement strand
GATTGGTTTGTTTTCATGCAAATAGAAAGGGCGCTGCTATCGGGCAGCGCCTTTTCTATTGAAAGATCTGATATGTGATTGATAGCGTTTACGCAATTGGTTATAGCAGAAACGCGAATGATAGGCGAGGCTATCCAGAACTGCTTTTTCTGCGATAGAATCAATGGGAGCGTGTTTAGCGAGATACTCAACGGCAGTAATATTCGCGTCAGCATCATCCATGATGATATCGGCATTGCTTTCTTGAAACAGTTCATCGGTATGTTCCAGAAGAAAATCACAGTAATTGCTCATGTATATGCAGGTCTTTCGAAATGCGATATTCATGTTTGCGCCAAATACGCACTGACATGTATCAAATAAATCTTCTGCCGATTGATTTCCGGCACTCAGCAACAGATCATGTTCCTCTGAAAGAGGGCACAGCATGATATCGTTATAAATATACGCGAGGAGCTTTGCAACAGTTCGAAGAACAGAAGTGTTCAACATACATACCCTCCTTTCTTCTTTCATCATACCATTATTTTCAAATATACGCAAGTGCGTATACGCGTCTGCGAACATGCCGATAATATAATTATCGGGTGATGGAGATGATGGTAAAGGATGCTGTCGTAGAGAGATTTTTAAGCATATGCAACAGCAGGAAAATCACGCCGAATGAGCTGGCTGTGATTTCTGGCATTACGCCCTCTACCGTGTACAGTATGCTCGATCCAAAACGCCGGAAACTTCAGATTGCCACGATCAAGATTCTATGCGATGGACTTGATATGACGTTGTCGGAGTTCTTCGATTCTCCGGAATTTGACTCGCTTGAACAGGAAATCAGATAAACCGCCGTTTGTGTACATGCAAACGGCGGTTTTAGAATCATTGAGGTATTAAAATAAAAATACCGTGAGGATTTAATCGACCATGGCTTATCGCTTTTTGTAGACGACCAACTCCGGGTTTTCGCCGTTTTCCTCGTATGTGCATACGAGCAGGAAATCCATGTTTGCGGCAATGCCGAAGCATCTGTCGCCGCCGAACTCGCATTCCAGCTGAGTGCCCAGATAGGTCGCGCCATCATTGAGAAACTTCACGGTCTGTCCATTGGGAAGCCGATACTCCAGATTGATATACGCGCCCACAAGCGCATTGAGCTTTTCAACCTTCGGCATGCCTTCGATCTCAAGCGCATTGATTTCGTCCATGAGCTGTTTTTTGAATGCATCAAACGCTTCTGCGCCGGCGAGATTCTGATACTGTTTCCAATAATTCAGCTTAGGCAACAGGGTCTTCATATGGGCGCGAATCTGCTCGGGGGAATACTCCTCGCTTGCCATGTGCGCTGCGCAGACGTCAATCAGCTCATCCATATCATGATACATGTATTCTCCGTCCGCATAGCACCACTTGCAGTATTCCTCGTTGAACATGCCGTCCTTTTCTTTGCTGGTGTTGCTATCCTCCAGCGGCATGCCGCAGCACTGGCAGATCAGCTGCCTGGGCGAACCCAAAAGGGTATTGATCGAAACGTCGAAGAGTTTGGAAAGCAGCTTGAGGGTCTCCGTGTTCGGCGTTGTTTCGCCGTTCTCCCAGCGCGATACGGCCTGACGGGTAACGAATACCTTCTCCGCAAGCTCGTCCTGCGAAAGCCCTGCTTTGGTTCGCAAATCAAAAATGATGTTCTTTTCCTTCATACCGGCGCTCACCTCCGCAGATATTATATATCGGATGGGTTGGGCGCACAAGCAACGCGCTGTTGCTGAGGAAGCGCATTGTTGGCCGCAAAAAAGAACGTAAGCGATTGCTTACGTTCTTCTTTTGCTTTTTTCAGCGTAAATCTGCACGCCTTCGGCCTCGTCCTCAAAGCTGGACTATAAGCTCCACTTTGTCGGAAATGGCCGTCGGCACTGCCGGCTTAGCGCTCGACGCGGCCGGAGCCGGAGCCCTTCATCAGAGCGGTGACCTCGGCAACGGTGACGCGGTTGTAGTCGCCGGAGATGGTGTGCTTGAGGCAGGAAGCCGCAACAGCATACTCAAGAGCGTCAGACTGCTTCTCGTAGGTCAGCAGGCCGTAGATCAGGCCGCCGGAGAAGGAGTCGCCGCCGCCAACGCGGTCAACGATATCGGTGATCTCGTACTTGCGGGAGACGTAGAACTCCTTGCCGTCGTAGATGCAGGCAGCCCAGTCGTTGCGATCCGCAGACTTGCTCTCGCGCAGGGTGATGGCGACGCGCTTGAGGTTCGGATAGAGCTCCATGGCCTTCTTGGCGATGCCTTCGTAGACGTTGCGATCCAGAGAGCCGGACTCGACGTCGGAAGAAGCGGTGATGCCCAGGGACTTCTGGAAGTCTTCTTCGTTGGCGATGGCCACGTCGACGTACTTCGCGATCTCGGACATGACTTCCTTGGCTTCCTTGCCGTACTTCCACAGGTTCTTGCGGTAGTTCAGGTCGCAGGAAACGGTGACGCCGCACTTCTGGGCAGCCTTCACAGCGGCCAGGGACAGCTCGGCAGCAGCGGCGGAGATGGCCGGAGCGATGCCGGAAATGTGGAACCAGTCAGCGCCGTCGAAGATCTTCTCCCAATCGAACAGATCGACCGGAGCGATGGCGATCGCGGACTCGGCACGGTCATACACGACCTTGGAGGGACGCTGGTTGGAACCGGTCTCCAGGAAGTAGATGCCCATACGGCCGTCGGTCATCTTGATGTTGGAAACGTCAACGCCGAAGGAGCGGACGTCGCGACGGCAGGCCTCGCCGATCGCATTGTTCGGCAGAGCGGTAACGAACGCAGCATCCATGCCATAGTTTGCCAGGGAAACGGCAACGTTGGCTTCGCCGCCGCCAAAGGTAGCCTCAAGGGACGGGCTCTGGAA
>CAZACE010000301.1:0-2879 GCA_964483255.1 uncultured Oscillospiraceae bacterium | reverse complement strand
ACATGCAAACGGATTTGTGATATGCTTTGATCGGTTTTTGAAAAACCGATAAGGAGGCGCAAGGATGCAGAGAAGAAGAAGAGGCAGGACGAAGCTCAAGGACAGGCCGCTGCCTGCGTATACCAAAGGCGAGGAGATCTTCAACATGGTTTCCCATATCGTCGGCTGCGCAATCGGTGTGGCGGCGCTGGTGCTGTGTATCATCGTCTCTGCGGTTCATCATAATGGCTACGGCCTTGCGGGCTCGATCGTCTACGGCATTTCGATGATCGCGCTCTATACGATGTCCAGCGTCTATCACGGCCTGCGCGAGGGCACGGCCAAGCGTGTCATGCAGGTGCTCGATCACTGCACGATCTACCTGCTCATCGCCGGCACGTATACGCCGATTCTGCTCAGTGCCATGCGGCCGATTGATCCCGTGGCGAGCTGGGTGCTGCTGGGCGTGGTATGGGGGCTTTCGGCGATTGCGATCACGCTGACGGCGATCGATCTCAAGAAGTACGCCGTCTTTTCGATGATCTGCTATATCGGCATGGGCTGGTGCATCATCTTCAAGATTCCGCTGCTGATTCAGGCAGTGGGCTGGGGCGGCTTCTGGCTGATCCTGCTTGGCGGCGTTTGCTATACTGTGGGCGCGGTGCTTTATGGCCTGGGCCGCACGAAGAAATATATGCACAGCGTATTCCACCTGTGCGTGGTCGCGGGCAGCATGCTGCATCTGCTGGCGATTCTGCTTTATGCACTGTGACGAATACAGAGCGCCGGAAGCGTATTCCGGCGCTTTATATTTGGGCTTGATTTGAGATGAGTATCATTCATTTAAGATTCTACAAGATGCAAAGCCTTCTTCTTGCAAAACGAACAAAGCGATGATACAATAAATACAGATCGAGTCAAAGGATGTGATCGCATGATCCGCTTGAAAGAACTGTTTCGGCTTGAAAATTTGAAGAGGCTGCGTCTGATTGCGGGCCAGGAGGGTCTGGAGCGCACGGTGACGGCAGCCGTATTGCTGGAATATGATTCCTCGCGCATGGAGCTGCCGGATTTTTACCGTGGCGACTTGGTTGTCACCACGCTGGCCTATGCCCGCGGGGACAGCACGCTTGTGGCCAATTCGCTGATGGCGCTCATGAATCAGGGCATTGCGGGTCTGCTGGTGAAGACGGCATATTTCAGCGAGCTGCCGGGAAGCGTTGTGAGCATGGCCAACAAGCTGGGCACGCCGCTGTTCCTTTTTGATGAGACCTACATTGAAGAGGTCATCCTCGAGGTAACGGAGCTGATTCGCGGCAAGCGGCATTTCGCCGGCTATGAGCAGGAGCTTGACGCGCTCATGCGCGGCACGCTGACGGCGGAGCAGGTGAAAGAGAAGGTACAGCGCATTGATCCGACCGGTGCGAAGGCATACCGCATCTGCGCGCTCTATCCGCAGGGGCGGCTGAGCGTTCTGGAGGAAAAGATTTACGCGCTGCTTTGCAGCGATGAGGCGCTGGCGCAGAGAATCATCTGCATGGAATGGCGCAGGATGCTGCTCATGCTGGTTCATGAAGGCGATCAGATTCAGGACTGCGCGCAGGTACAGGCGCAGATTCAGGAGATGTTTGCGCGTGCGCAGATCAATCCGGCAGGCCTCAGCCTGGGCGGAAGCGAGCGGATGACGGATCAGGCGCTCTTTGGCACGGCGCTGAGCGAGGCCGTTTATGCGGCGAAGGCCGCGCGGCTGACGGGCAAGGGCGCGATGTTCGGCCAGGAGCTGGGTCTGTATGCCTATCTCTATCCGATGAGCGAGAATCCGTTTGTCTGCAGCCAGTGCAGAAGCCAGCTGCAGCGCATCCGCGATTATGACGCGCAGAACCGCACGAGCCTGGAGCAGACGGCACGGGTCTATGTGAGCGAGCGGATGGAGATCGCCGCGACGGCGAAAGCGCTGTTCCAGCATCCCAATACGGTGCGTTATCGCCTGACCAAAATACAGAAGCTGATGGAGCTGGAGGACGACGCGCTGTTTGCGCCGATGCTCAGCCTGATGATCAATCTATCGCAGATCCTCGAGGAAGAGGGGCGGTCGTAAGACGAGGGGACGGATGGGGATTCCATCCCCATACCCCTGCAAGGGATTTCATCCCTTGACCCTTCTTCGCTGCGCATGCGCGCAGCGGAGGAAATAAGATAAAATTGCTTAAAACCGCCGCGTAGCGGAAGAAGGGAGTCTGGGACACCGAAGCCAAGCGCGCCCAGTGGGCGCAATGGGCGAGGCGGCAGCCCCCCGGAAAGGTCTATATGAATCGTAACATTAAGCCGGGCGATATCGTCCGGCATTTCAAGGGCAACAAATACGAAATCCTGTGCTTTGCGAAAGACAGCGAGACGCAGGCGGAGATGGTCGTCTATCGCGCGCTTTACGGCGAGGGCGGCACATGGGTGCGGCCGAAGGAGATGTTCCTGTCGAAGGTGGACAGGGAGAAGTATCCCGAGGTTACGCAGGAATACAGGTTTGAGAAGGTTCTGGAGGATGCAAATGGCTGACGCACAGGCGCGCATGAAAGCGGTCAGGCTGACTGCTCCGGTGATGTGCGGCTATCTGTTTCTGGGCACGGCGTTTGGCGCGACGCTGGCGCAGGCGGGCTTTGGCCCGGCATGGGCGCTGATGATGAGCGGCCTTGTCTACGCGGGCAGCCTGCAGTTTGTGATGGTGCCGCTGATGGCCTCCGGCGCGGCGCTGGGCACCGTGGCGCTGACGGCGCTGATGGTCAATGCGCGCCATCTGTTTTACGGCGTGAGCTATATCGAGCGCTTCCGGCGCATGGGGCTGCTGCGGCCGTACATGATCTTCTCGCTCACCGACGAGACGTACTCGGTATTCTGCGGCCTGC
>CAZACE010000300.1:0-2883 GCA_964483255.1 uncultured Oscillospiraceae bacterium | reverse complement strand
GCCGCGGATATGGCGTTCAGCCTTGTTCTTTGAAAACACCGCGGCAACCTCTTTGGCCAGCGCGCCGGAGAGCTTTGGCAGGCGCATCTCCATATCCTTATGCACCGTCGACTTGGATACCCCAAGCATGCGGGCCGTCTGCCGCACGGTCGCTCCGGTCGCAGCAATATGCTCCGCCGCCGCCAGTACCCTCTTCTCGATCGCAGCCTTCACGCGCATCCCCCCAGACAGTCTCGTCAGTCCGGGCTATCCTATGCGCGCAAAGGGAAAGTGTGTCCTTTAAGCGTTCGATGCATTTTTCATCTCTATTCATCATAACGCATCATGTGTCATGCGTCAAGACAAAGCGGGCGGATCAGCTCCGCCCGCGTAGAGTCATGGTTATTCGAAATACGACAGCGCGATTTCCTCATCCCCGCCATAGAGCACGCGCATGAGCGTGAGCCCCTTGGCCGGCGCCGTCTGGCCCAGCGCAAGGCGGTCCTTGGTTTCAATCGCCCTGGCGATGGCGCCCGGCTCGCGTTTTCCCGTGCCGACTTCCATCAGCGTGCCGGCGATGATGCGCACCATGTTATAAAGAAACCCATCGCCAAGCACGCAAAGCGTCACCTCGTCGCCGCACCTTGTCACCTGCACGCGATAAATCGTGCGCACGGTGCTCTTGACCACGCTGCCGCTGGCGGCAAACGCCTCAAAATCGTGCGTGCCGCAAAGAGCCTGCGCCTCCTCGTGCATCTTTTCAACGTCAAGATGAAGCGGCACATGCGCCGCATACTGCCTGCCAATGGCCGATGCGTGGCGGCTGTTGAAGAAGCGATAGCGATACACCTTGCCGCAGGCGCTGTATCGGGCATGGAAGCCCTCCGGCGCAAGCATGCTCTCGCGGATCCTTATATCCTCCGGAAGCATGGTATTGAGCGCAAAGGCGATCTTCTCCGGCGGAATCCTCGTCGCACTGTCAAAGTGCGCGCAAAGACCCATGGCATGCACGCCTGCGTCCGTCCGGCTGGAGCCTGTGACGGCGATGTTTTCACCTGTCAGGCGCGAGAGCGCTTCCTCCAGCGCTTGCTGTACGCTCGGCCCGTTTTGCTGGCGCTGCCAGCCGCAGTAGTCCGTGCCGTCGTATTCGACGATCAGCATGAAGCGCCTCAGCCCTTCTGCCGGATGATCCGCCGCGCTCGGGCGATGCTTGCTCGCAAGAACCAGCTCTTCGCTCGGCTTATCCAAGGAGCTTACCCTCCAGCACGATGATCGCGATGAACGCAGCCATCGAAAGTACACCCACCAAATCCAGCTTCGTATACTTCAGCTCGCGCAGGCGAGTACGGTGGTCGCCGCCGCGATAGCAGCGCGCCTCCATCGCCATCGCCAGATCATTTGCCCTGCGAAACGCGCTCACAAACAGCGGCACCAGCAGCGGAATCATGGCCTTCGCGCGGGCAATCAGGTTGCCGGATTCAAAATCCGCGCCGCGCGCCATCTGCGCCTTCTGAATCTTGTCCGTCTCCTCGATCAGCGTGGGAATGAAGCGCAGCGCGATGGTCATCATCATCGCCAGCTCATGCGCCGGGAAATGGAAGCGCTGCAGCGGACGCATGAGCCTCTCCAGACCGTCTGTGAGCTGCACGGGGCTGGTGGTCAGCGTGAGCACGGAGGTACCCATCACAAGGAATACCAGGCGCAGCGCAAAGTAGATCGCGTTCTGAAGCGCCTCTTTCGTCAGCGCCCAGAAGCCCAGATCGAAAATCACCGTCTCGCCATGCACAAAGAACAGATTAAGCACGAAGGTAAAGAGGATGATAAAGCGCAGGGGCTTCACGCCCTTGGCAATATACTTGAAGCTGATGCCCGCGATGCGCACAACCAGATACAGGAAGGCGAGCGCAAGCAGATAGCCCGGCAGATTGGCGACCATGAACACGCCGATGATATAGACGATGGTCAGGATCAGCTTCATGCGCGGATCCATGCGATGAATCGCAGAATTGCCCGGGAAATACTGGCCCAGCGTGATATCCTTAAGCATGAGCGGCCTCCTTTCCGGCGATTTTCAGAATCGCTTCGCGGATTTCCTCAATGCGGTAGACGCCCTCGGGGATATCAAAGCCGCGATCGCGCAGCTTGGCTGCCAGCTGAACAGCCTGCGGAACATCCAGACCCATGCCGCGCAGCTCCTCGCCGCAGGAGAAGACGTCCCTGGGCGCGCCATCCATGACGATTTCACCGTGGTTCATCACGATCACGCGCTCCGCCAGAGAGGCCACATCGTCCATCGAATGGCTGACCATGACGATCGTCGTGCCCGCTTCCTCGTGCAGCTTCTTGATCAGACCCAGAATTTCCTCGCGGCCGCGCGGATCGAGCCCCGCGCACGGCTCGTCGAGCACCAGCACCTGCGGCTCCATCGCCAGCACGCCGGCAATCGCCACGCGGCGCATCTGGCCGCCGGAGAGCTCGAACACGGAGCGGTCGTGCAGCTTGTCATAATCAAGCGCAACGCGGCGCATGGCGTCCTTCACGCGGCGGGCAATCTCCGCTTCATCCAGCCCCAGATTCTTGGGGCCGAAGGCGATATCCTTTTCCACCGTCTCCTCAAAGAGCTGGTTCTCCGGATACTGGAACACGAGGCCCACACGCTGCCTGATGGCGCGGCGGTCGGTCGCCTTGTCCTTGAGATCCATGCCATCCACCAGCACACGGCCGGAGGTCGGCATGATCAGGCCGTTGAGATGCTGCACAAGCGTACTCTTACCGCTGCCCGTGTGGCCGATGAGGCCGATGAATTCGCCGTCGCGGATGGTCAGGTTCACATCGCTCAGCGCTTTGGTTTCGTACGGGCCGCCGGCCATGTAGATGTAATTCAGGTGTTCGATGACAATCGGC
>CAZACE010000299.1:0-2891 GCA_964483255.1 uncultured Oscillospiraceae bacterium | reverse complement strand
TCAGCGGTCTTGGCGTCAGGCCCTTGGGCGATGTGAGCACGAGGGCGATCGCCAGCGGCAGGCCGAGCAGATAAGCGAACAGGGTGGAGACCAGCGTCATATATAACGTGTCCTGAACGCCGCCGATCATGAGCGGAATCAGCTTCTCAAGTGCCACTGCTGGTCACCTCCTCAACGCGCATGCCCTTGCTTTGCAGGTAATAGATGGCCTTTTCCTGCTGGAGCCTGTCTTCCGGCAGCTGCAGGATCATCTGGCCGAAGGCCTTGCCGTTCACGTCGCGAGTGTCGGCGTACATGATGTTCACAGCGACGTGACATTCCATCGCGAGGCTGGCGATCACAGGATCGGTCGAGGCACTGCCCTCAAAGACGATGCGGATCATGCGCTCGCTGAGCGCACCCATATCCGCGCCGGCCTTGCGGAAGATCAACTTCTTTGCCGCAGCGGACTTGGGCTGGGAGAAGACGTCTTCTACGGTGCCGTTTTCCACGAGGTCGCCGTTGTCGATGATCGCAACATGCGTGCATACGCTTTCAACGACGCTCATCTCGTGGGTAATGATCACGATGGTGATGCCCATCGTCTTGTTGATCTCGCGAAGCAGGTTGAGAATCGAGGTCGTTGTCTGCGGATCCAGGGCGCTGGTCGCCTCGTCGCAGAGGATGATCTTCGGATTCGTGGACAGCGCACGGGCGATGGCCACGCGCTGCTGCTGGCCGCCGGACAATTGGCTGGGATAGTTGTGCTGGCGGTCGGTCAGGCCGACGATTTCAAGCATCTCGTCGATGCGCTTGTCGATGTCCGCCTTCTTCATGCCGGCGATTTCCATCGCAAAAGCGATGTTGCCGCGCACGTCGCGCTGCTGCAGGAGGTTGAAGTGCTGGAAGATCATGGATACTTCCTGGCGCAGCTTGCGCAGCTCCTTGGGCGCGAGGGAGGCGAGGTCCTTGCCGTCGATGACAACATTGCCGCCGGTCGGCTTCTCCAGAAAATTGATGCATCTGACCAGCGTGGACTTGCCCGCGCCGGACATGCCGATGATGCCGTAGATATCGCCCTGGTTGATCTCCAGGTTAATGTCCTTCAGGGCTTCAACGGTCTGGGTCTTGCCCCTGAACGTCTTGCTCAGGTGCTGCAGTTCGATGAGCGCCACAAGCGCGTCTCCTTTCGGCGGTGAAAACCGTTTATCGTAGTTTATATATTTTATCATAAATCCTGGTGACATGGGCTATTATAGCGCATTTCTTACATATAGGCAAACATGATTAATATATGGCGTGACATAGCTTAAAACTATAATACGGATTGAATAAGCGCACATTCCATGATATAATGATAAAAACGTCCGTGAGGAGGAAAACCATGACGCTGCAGCAGCTCAAATACGTTATCGAGGTCGCCGAGCGCGGCTCCATCACCGAGGCGGCGAAGTCGCTGTTCATCGCCCAGCCGAGCCTTTCCGCCGCCATCCGCGAGCTGGAGGAGGAGATGGCGACCAGCATCTTCGTGCGCAAGAGCCGCGGCGTGCTCCTCACGCCCGAGGGTGCGGAATTCCTGGGCTATGCGCGCCAGGTTGTGCAGCAGGCGGCGCTCATCGAGGAAAAATACATCGCCCGCCAGGCGGTCAAGCAGCGCTTCTCCGTCTCTACGCAGCATTATTCGTTTACATCCAGCGCGTTTATCGAGCTGGTGCGCAATCACAGCGGGCAGGCGTATGAATTTACCCTGCGCGAGGGAAAGACCTACGATACCATCGCGGATGTGAAGAATCTTCGCAGCGAGATGGGCGTCATCTATCTGAGCATGTTCAACGAGGCTGTCATCAGCAAGACACTGCGCGAGGCGAACCTCACATTCTCCGAGCTCTTTGCTGCCAGACCGCATATCTTCGTCGGCCGCAATAACCCGCTGGCAGACAAGCAAAGCGTCACGATGGCGGATCTGGTGGGCCTGCCCTGCCTCACCTATGAGCAGGGCGAGCAGAATGCCTTCTATTATTCGGAGGAGATCCTCTCCACGCTCAATCATGACAGGAGCATCAAGGTGACCGACAAGGGCACCATCATTGACCTCATGGTCGGCACCGACGGCTACACGATCTCCTCGGGCATCTGCCCGTCGTATCTGCGCGGCGAGGACATCATCTCCATCCCGCTTGAGGTTGACGAGATCATCCGCATCGGCGTCATCGCCCATAAGGACTACCGACCCACGCCGCTGGGGCAGGAATATCTGGATCACCTGCACCGGATCGTCGGCGATATGGTCAGCTGAAAAAGAGAAAAACAGCAGGAATTTTGTTCCTCGGGAAAATTTTACGCAACTATACATTACTGTACGCAAAAAATGAAGGAAATGCGTCGGCAGGTCGTATACATTGTGTACACGACTCCACAATTACCACAGGATATTGTGGATAAACGTTCAGCGCCCAGCAGGACGTCTGTGGAAAAGTTGCAAATTGTGCAAAAATCGATTCGCCGAAAAAGCCTTGAAAACAAGGCTTTTTTTTGATATGATAGGAACGTTCTCAAAATAGTTATCCACAAGTTATCCACTTTTGTCCACATGGTGTGGAAAGTGATGTGGATATCCACAGTTTATCCACAAAACGAAAAATGCAGCCCCTGCGACACAATATGCAGTAGTTTGCAGGGATGATGAAATACAAGATACGGAGGAACCGTCATGGATCATGTCGAGATTTGGGACAAGGCGAAGGCGCTTTTGCGCGAGGAGCTGGCCAATGTCTCCTATACCACGTGGATCGACCAGCCGCTCAAGCCCGTGTATGTCGTTGACGACAAGCTGGCGCTGGAGGTCATCAGCGAATTCACCGAGAAGACCATCCGCGCGCGCTATCTGTCCATGATCACCGCGGCGGTTTCCC
>CAZACE010000298.1:0-2902 GCA_964483255.1 uncultured Oscillospiraceae bacterium | reverse complement strand
CTCCCGTTTTTTGTTTACTTCGCGTATCCCACGCGCATGACGACGCCCTGCGCAAAATCGCCGAATTTTTCGCCGAAGAGATTCAATCCGCCGACGTGCTCGCTGTCTGCGTCCACGCCTACGCGCAGGGAGATGTAATCCTGCGCGGCCAGATTCAGATCGGCAAGGGTTACGCCGGAGAGCGCTTCGCCGTCGAGCTTACTGCCGCTGGCGTCCACGCGCCAGGTTTTGAGCAGGCCGTACTGGCTGGAGGTATCGCTCCACCAGGAGGGGTTAAGCCTGCCGCGCCGTCCGCCGTAGTCGCCGGGGCTCACCCACGTGCCCAGCGTCACGCCATTGACCACCACATGGATATCGCTCTTGAAATCCTCGCGGTACATCGGCGCATTGGAGGACATCTCCATGGAGAATTCGATGAACGCAACCTGCTCGGGATCGATTTCGCCCAGAGAGAAACGATACTCCAGCTCGCCGGAACGGAACCAGAGCATCTGTGCGCCGAAGCGATCCGGATGATAGAACGAGCGCGGTGCGTTGGTCTCGCCGATCCATGCGTGATCGGATACCATGCCGCATTCGCTCTGGATGTTATCCGCGCTGGAATAGCTGCCGATGGGCAGCTGCAGCGTCAGCGCGCTCATACCGTCGCGCATCTCACTGACCAGGCGCATGCTCACTGAGTCGATGCGGCGGGAGCAGAGCTTCATTGCGCCGCGGATGCCCGGCTGGATTTCGGTGGAAATGAGGCCGGCCTCCTCGAGCTGGCGTACGTTGAGCGCGGCCGTGGAAACGGGCAGGGAGAGCGCCTCGGCCAGCTCGTTGACGTTCATGGGCCGGATGCCCAGCAGGGAGATCATTTTTACGCGCATGGGCGAGGAGAGCGCTTTGGCGACGGGGCACAGGCGCTCCAGTTCGCTCAGGGACAGACTGATATGGCGATTCTCGTCAGCAGATACAGGCATGGTTTTCTCCTTTGATGTCCAATGACAAAAGCAATACAGACATGCATTGCATAGGAATGGCGTGTCATAATGTCCTTATTATAGAACAAAAGCGTTCCGGATACAAGGATGAACCGCTGCGTTTTGATACAATAAACATGCAATAAACATGTATGAATATTCAAAAAAACGCCGCTTGTCAAAAGCGGCGGCTTCGCGTTAGTATTCGGCTTTCACGAACTTGCGGAAGGCTTCCAGAGAGCGCTCGACCTTCTGAGTATCCACACAATAGGCGATGCGGAAATAGCCCGGCGCGCCGAAGCTGTCGCCCGGCACGAGGATCAGGTCATGCTTCATGGCCTTCTTGCTGAAGGCGACGGCGTCCGCTTCCGGCGCCTTGGGGAACATGTAGAATGTGCCGCCCGGGCGGACGATATCAAAGCCCAGAGAGGTGAGCTCATCGTAAAGCAGGTTCATGTTCGTCTCGTAGACGGCCAGATCAGCCGTCATATCGCAGCAGCGCGCAACGGCGAGCTGCATGAGCGCCGTGGGGCAGTTGTGGCCGATACCGCGGGAAATCTGGCCGCACATCGTCGCGAGCATTTTCGAAACGCCGCAGGCGGGGTTCACCGCCACGTAGCCGATGCGGTCGCCGGGAAGCGACAGGGACTTGGAGAAGGAATAGCACGAGAGCGTGCGCGGATAGAAGCGGGAAACGTACGGAATTTGCGCATCGCCAAAGACGATTTCGCGGTAGGGCTCGTCGGAGATCAGCCAGATTTCGTGACCAAACTGCTGCTCTTTGGCACGCAGGATGGCGGCAAGCCTTTCGAGCGTTGCGCTCGTATAGGCGATACCGGAGGGGTTGTTGGGCGTGTTGATGAGCACAGCGTGCACCTTCTCGCTGAGCATCTCTTCAAACGCGTCAAAGTTGATCTGGAAATCCTCAAAGCTGGCCGGAACGACGCGCAGTTTTGCGCCGGTCAGATTCACATACGGATTGTATTCCGGAAAAAAAGGGGCAAAGGTGAGGATCTCGTCACCCGGGGCGGTTACCAGACGGAAGGCATGCGCCAGCGCGCCGGCCGCGCCGCTGGTCATGAAGATATCCTCGCCCTTGTAATCCATGCCAAAGCGGCGGTTGAGGGACGCCGCAATCGCCTCGCGCACGGAGGGAATGCCCAGACTCGGGCTGTAGCCATGCACCTGCATGGGATCGCCGTGCTGGATGAGATCGATCAGCGCCTCGTTGTAGGCCGAGGGAACGGCCACGCTGGGATTGCCCAGGCTGTAGTCGAATACGTTGTCATAGCCGATCTCCTTGCCGCGCGCGGTGGCGTATTCGCTCAGCTCGCGGATGACGGATTTGCCGGAAAGCATGGCCTTGTACTGCTCGGAAATCATAGAAATGCCCCCTTATTCCTTGTAAAGTGCCAGCGCGGCGTCGATGCGCGCAAGCTCTTCACTGGTGAGAGCAGGCGCGTCCAGCGCGGCAATGTTTTCGATGATTTGCTGCGGTTTGCTCGCGCCGATGAGCGCAGAGGTGACGACGTCGTCGCGCAGCGTCCATCCAAGCGCCAGCTGCGCCAGCGTCTGGCCGCGCTCTCTGGCGATCTCGGTCAGCGCGGCTGTCGTCCGGCAGAGCTTTTCGTCGATCATTTCCGGCTTCAGATAGCGCGGATCATGGCCCGCGCGGCTGTCCGCGGGGATGCCGCTTTGGTATTTGCCCGTGAGCCTGCCGCCCGCGAGGGGAGAGAACACGATTGCGCCCACGCCCGTTTCGCGCAGCACGTCGGTAAGGCCTTCCTCGATCCAGCGATCCAGCATGTTGTAGCGCGGCTGATGGATGAGCATCGGCGTGCCCATCGCGCGAAGCGTCTTCACGGCGACAGCCGTCTGCTCCGCGCTGTAATTGGAGATGCCGACGTACAGAGCCTTGCCGCTGCGCAGGATCTGTTCCA
>CAZACE010000297.1:0-2907 GCA_964483255.1 uncultured Oscillospiraceae bacterium | reverse complement strand
TCGCCAGGCTGAGCAGCATGTTGCTCTCGTCGCCGGTGGACGGCAGATTCTGCGCGGTCTTGCCCGCATTTTCGTTGTACGTCTTGGTCGCCTCATCGCCCCAGACGACGGTGAACGGGCTGAAATGGGTAGCGGTTACCTTCACACCCTGCTCATCAATTTCCGCCGTATCATCGATGGTGCTGAATACTTCACCAGCATGCTGGACGGTGATGTCATATTCTCCGGCAATCTCAGCATTCATACCCGCCGGCAGCGGCAGATACAGGGTAACACCGACAGCCGGCTGCACGGTCTCGCCGTCACTGGTCGGAGTCACGTTAAAGGTCGTAGTTGTCACGCTGTCCTGCGTGCTCTTCACCTCGATGGTGGCATTCTTGATCTGAGAATCCGTACCCACGATGAATGGCAGACCCACATTTTCATCATCGAGCTCATTCACGTTGGCAATCGGCGTTCCCACATCATATCTTGCCACATAGTCCGAAACAAGTCTGCCCTTAAGCACTTCCTCGGGCAGATCCGCAGCAGCAACCCGCGTCGCCTTGTCGGGATCGCCCTCGGGACTCATATCCCAGACATAAGCGCCCTCGTCATCATTGAACCAGCAACAATAGTACGCGCCATCATCCGTCCACGTCTCATGAGAAGTAAGACGATTCTTCTTATCATACGCAGTCTTAATCTTCAGATCAGTCGTGTAGAGGAAATAGTGCTGCAAAATACCGTCATCACCATATACCGCATCGATATAGGTCTTGTCGCCGTACATGTGCGTGTTCTCGCCCACGTAGCAGCTCAGAGAATCCATACAGACCCTGGTCAGCTCAACCTTGCCGTCATCGACAGCAAATACAGAAAGAAGATCACCCTTCTTTACGATAATATTGTAAATATCCTCTTCGCACGTATAGACACCGTTCTCCGGCTCAATCTTCCGCAGATTATGTTTGCCCGCCGCAAGAAGATCTACCCTTTCATTGACAGTGATTTGCTTACCACTCACAGAAATGCTCGATGCCGGAACTGCGCCCGCATAGAACTCGTCAAGGCTATTTATGCCCTTAGCCTTAACCAGATCTTCCAACTTCTCCGGTGCTGTCGCAGTATGAGCGCTCTGCTTCACCGGATCATACGGCGGCACCTTGGACAAGTCATCAACACCATGATTCTCCGACAGTTCACCAGTCGCAGAATAAACAACCTGCTGTCCATATCCAAGATCGCGAACGTAGCTTCTGAGCATGCCGCTGTAGTAATACTGGAATTTATCGGTCACATCACCATTCGTAACCCAATACTCCAGCAGATTCGAGCTGGCATTGAAGTAAATATTCTCCCAATTGCTGACTTCACTCAGCTTGAGTGTCACATATGGCACCTCCGCTGCCATCGCCAGTGCAGGAACGACCAGCAGCAGCGCGAGCATGAGCGCACACAGTTTCTTCATCATTTATTCTCTCCTTCTCATTCATGCAAGTCGAAGAACACACATACATGCATGTTTCGCCCTGCATTCCTGTCATATGTGTCCCGAAAATGATTATACCCCCCCGCATATTTTTGTCAACTTTCCTTGTGTACTTTTTCAGCTTTTGATATATAACAAACCGGGCAAAGCCGTGCCTTGTCCGGTTTGTGCTGTTTACTTTGCCGCGCGCGCCGCTTTCATGCTCCTGAGGATAATCCCCTTCGCCCGCGCGGTCTGCGCCTTCGTGGCGGGCTGAATGCCCTCCAGCGGATAGGCAAGCCCCATCTGCTCGTATTTGACCTTGCCCATCGTGTGATAGGGCAGCACGTCCAGCGCTTTAAGATTCCTGAGAGCGCCGATAAAGCCTCCCAGCCGCGCAAGCGCGCCCTCGTCATCGGTGACGCCCGGCACGACCACATGACGTACCCACAGCGGCACATTTCTCGCTTCCAGATATTTCGCAAAGGCCAGCACGCCGGTATTGGTCATGCCGGTGAGCTCCCTGTGCGCGATTTCGTCGATATGCTTGATATCCAGCATCACCAGATCGGTCATCTCCATCAGGCAATCCAGCTTCTCGTTGTAGGGAGAATCCCCCTCGCGATACGTCGCGCCGGAGGTGTCGATGCAGGTGTGAATGCCCTTTTCTTTCGCCAGCGCGAAGAACTCCAGCAGGAAATCGATCTGCAGAAGCGGCTCGCCGCCGGTGACGGTGATGCCGCCGCGGGAATAGAACGCCTTGTTGCGGTCATACTGACGGATCAGCTCCTCGGGCGATATGCGCATGCCCTTGCCCGCTTCCCATGTATCGGGGTTGTGGCAGTATTTGCAGCGCATCGGGCAGCCCTGACAGAAGACCACAAAGCGCACGCCCGGGCCGTCCACCGTGCCGAAGCTCTCAATCGAGTGAATAAATCCGTCCATCCGTTTCTCTTATCTCCGTAATAATCCTGATGTAAGCGCGAAGCGAAGAAGGGGTCCGGGGATTGCATCCCCGGGCGGGGTTTGGGGCCCGCGGCCCAACGTATCCCTAGCGTATCCCCAACGTATCCCCAACGTATCCCCAACGTCCCCGTTAAATCTTGTCGTGGAACGTGCGGGAGATGACCTCGTCCTGCTGTTCCTTGGTCAGCTTGATGAAGTTGACCGCGTAGCCGCTGACGCGGATGGTCAGCTGCGGATATTTTTCCGGATGCTTCTGCGCATCCAGCAGGGTTTCCTTGCTGAAAACGTTGACGTTGAGATGATGGCCGCCCTTGCTCACATAGCCGTCCAGCAGCGCCACAAGGTTGTCGATCTGATTGTTCGTCGCGTTCATGGTCAAACTCCTTTCTTTCACTCGGTCACATCCGCATCCAGGCCCTCAAAGAGGGTCGGGCTGAAGCACGCGCCGCCGACGCAGTCAATATCCCCGTCGATCTCGCCGCCGAAGATCT
>CAZACE010000296.1:0-2914 GCA_964483255.1 uncultured Oscillospiraceae bacterium | reverse complement strand
GCGGATGCCCGCGCTGCGGTTGCTGGTGGCATAGCCGACGGTCACCGGCGCTTCAAAGCCCGGAACGAGGCGCTTGAAGGAGTTGGTGCTCGGGTTGGTCAGCGCGCAGAGGGAGGCGATGTGCTTGAGCAATCCGCCCATGAAGTAGTGCGCGGTTTCGCTCAGATGCGCATAGCCGTTGTCATCGGAGAAGACAGGCTCGCCGTCCTTGAGCAGGAGCATCT
Source organism: uncultured Oscillospiraceae bacterium (assembly GCA_964483255.1). Lineage (GTDB taxonomy): Bacteria > Bacillota > Clostridia > Christensenellales > Aristaeellaceae > Ventricola. Next base: position 2,690 of record CAZACE010000296.1, on the reverse strand, counting down.
GCACATGCATGCCGCTGCCTGCCTCGCCGTAGATGGGCTTGGGCATGAAGGTTGCGCTCTTGCCGTACTTGAGGGCGGTATTGTGGATGATGTATTTGATCATCATGGTCGCATCGGCCATCTTGCTCATCTGGCCCAGCTGCGGCTCGATCTCGAATTGACCGGACGCGGCGACCTCGGGATGATGATAGTTGATTTCGATGCCCATATCCTTCATGAGCATGCACATTTCGCTGCGGCATTCGTAGGCCTGATCGAACGGCTTGGCAATGTGATAGTTCTTCTGCTTGGGCACGACCACACCCATGCCCTGCACGCCGGAGTTCCAGTAGGACTGGTTCGCGTCCAGCTGCACGGAGATGGAATTGGGCTGCACTTCCCAGCCAACCTGATCGAAGAGATAGAACTCAAACTCCGGCAGGATCAGCATCGTATCGGCGACGCCGCTGTCCTTCATATACTGCTCGGCGGCGAGCACGATATTGCGCGGATACTGCGCGAGCGGGCGGTTTTCCGGGTTGTCGATGATCATCGCGTTGCCGGTCATGGACAGCGTGGGGATCTGACAGAAGGGATCAATGACAGCGGTATCCGGATCGGGAATGAATACCATGTCGCTCTTTTCCACGACGGCATAACCATAATTGGATGCGTCAAAGCCGATGCCGCTTGACATCGTATCTTCGCTGAAGTTTTCAGCGGGAATGGTCACATGACGATACTGTCCATTGATATCGACCATCTTGAAGTCGATCATACGGATGCCGTGCTCCTTGATGAGCGCGAGGATATCCTGCACATTCTTTGCCATAATATCACTCCTTTTCAGATGATGTCTGAGGGTGTCTGTTCAGACGAATATCTGTGACCAGTATATCAATATTTGCGCCGCGCGTCAATGAACAATGTGACAGGCTGCCGCGGGCGCAGAGCGTTGCCAAAGCAATGGCGGATATGGTATGATTGTGCTCAGAAAGGGATGAACTGATTCATAGGAATCAGGCCTCAGAGCCTGTTTTGAAATGGAGGAATAAGGGAATGCAAAAGACAGATCCGCGCTATCAGCATTTTGTGCATATCCTGCGTGAGGAGCTCGTTCCTGCCATGGGCTGTACAGAGCCGATCGCCCTCGCTTACGGCGCGGCAAAAGCGCGCGAGGTGCTGGATAAGACGCCTGATCGCGTGCTGATTGAGGCCAGCGGCAATATCATCAAGAATGTCAAATCTGTCGTCGTGCCCAATACGGGCGGCCTTAAGGGCATTGAAGCGGCGGCCGTGGCCGGTATTGTTGCAGGAAAGGCTGAAAGGATCCTGGAGGTCATCAGCGAGGTGACCGAGGCGCAGAAGCAGGCCATGCGCGATTACCTGAAAGCGCATGAGGTTAAGGTTCAGCCGGCACAGGGTGACGTCGTCTTTGATATCATCATCACCCTCTGGGCGGGAGAGGACTGCGTGCGTCTGCGTATCGCCGATTATCACACCAATATCGTGCTCATCGAGCGAAACGGAGAGGTACTGCTTTCCAGCGGCAAGGTCAGTGAGAAGGCGGAGATGAAGGGCCTGACGGATCGCAGCTGCATGTCCGTACAGGCCGCGGTTGACTTTGCGGACAGCTGCGATCTTGCGGACGTCGGCGAGCTGGTGGAGCGCCAGATTGCCTACAATTACGCCATCGCACAAGAGGGTATGAATAATCCCTGGGGCGCGAACATCGGCAAGACCCTGCGCGATCATTATGGCGACGATGTCAAGACGCGCGCGAGGTATATGGCGGCGGCCGGATCGGATGCCCGCATGAGCGGCTGTGAGATGCCGGTGATCATCGTTTCCGGCAGCGGAAATCAGGGCATCACGGCGTCTGTGCCGGTAATTGTGTATGCAAAGCATATGTGTGTGTGCCATGAGAAGATGGTGCGCGCCGTGCTGCTTTCAGACCTGCTGACGATTCACCTGAAGACGGGCATTGGCCGCCTGAGCGCGTATTGCGGCGCGGTGAGCGCAGGCTGCGCATCTGCTGCGGCGATTGCGCATCTTTGCGGCGGCACGCTGGAGGACGTCGCGCATACGCTGGTGAACAGCCTGGCGATCGTCTCGGGCATGATCTGCGATGGTGCGAAGGCATCCTGCGCGGCGAAGATCGCTTCGGCGGTGGATGCGGGCCTGCTGGGCTGGTGCATGTATAAAAATGGCCAGCAGTTCTATGGCGGCGACGGCGTCGTCACCAAGGGCGTGGAGGCGACCATCGTCAATATCGGCCGCGTGGGCCGCATCGGCATGCGGGAGACGGATAAGGAGATCATCCGAATCATGACCAATCAGCCCGCCGTCGAATAAGCGGTGCGTTTACATGCCATATACATAGGAGAAGAACACAGAGAGGATTTGTTGAGTATGAGATTTCTGAAAAGCCTGCCGGGCAAGCTGTTGCTTGGCATCATCATCGGCATGGTGATCGGCCTGATTGTGCCTGAGTCTGTTATGACGGTGATTGTTCCTGTCAAGAACATCATGGGTCAGGTGATCAATTTTGTTGTTCCGCTGATCGTCATCGGCTTTATCGCGCCGTCGATCACCAAGCTGGGTTCAAACGCTTCGCGCATGCTGGGCGTTGCGCTGGCGCTGGCGTATGTGTCTTCCGTGCTGGCTGCGCTGCTTTCCACTGCCGCCGGCTATATCCTGATTCCCGTCAT
>CAZACE010000295.1:0-2915 GCA_964483255.1 uncultured Oscillospiraceae bacterium | reverse complement strand
ATCGAACACCAGGAACATGATCACAGCGAAAATGATGATGCCCGCGACCGGGTTGGTCAGCACGGCGTCGATCTTGTCCTGCGCATTCTTGTCCTTGGTGAGCACCTTGCGGCTCTCCACCTTGGCGACGATCTTGTTCACAAACTCGAAGCGCTTCTTGTCCGCCTCGACGACGGCGTCCTTGTTGGTCAGATCGACGTCGCCCTGGTGATACGGCGCAGCCTGGGTCTTGCCCTTCAGGCTAACGGCCGCCTTGACGACGTCGGCGAGACCCTCATGGTCGGAGGAAGTGGAAACGGTCTGCACAACCGGGCAGCCCAGCGCCTTCGCAAGCGCATCCACGTCGATCTTGGTGTCCTTCTTCTTGTTGATGTCGCTCTTGTTGAGCGCGACAACAACCGGCACGCCCAGCTCCAGCAGCTGCGTGGTGAAGAACAGGCTGCGGCTCAGGTTGGTCGCGTCCACGATATTGACGATCGCGTCCGGATTCTCGTTCTTGACGTAAGAGCTGGTGATGCTCTCCTCAGAGGTGAAGGGAGACATCGAATAGGCGCCCGGCAGGTCGACAGCGATCAGCTGCTCGCTGCCGTCATAGTACGCCTTCTTGATGGCGCCTTCCTTCTTTTCAACGGTGACGCCCGCCCAGTTGCCCACGCGCTCGTTGCGGCCGGTAAGCGCGTTGTACATCGTCGTCTTACCGCTGTTGGGATTGCCTGCAAAAGCAATTCTCATAATGGGGTCCTCCTCCTATATTCTCTCTTTTAGAAAGAATGAATATGCTATATCAAGGTTAGCAAAAGCTAACCCTTTCGCCTAAGGAAACCGGCTCCCAGGAAACCGTCGAGCCGGCAAAAGGCTTAGATTTCGATCGCTTCAGCAAGCTGATTGTCGCGCGTGTAGCGGCCGTCCTTGATGGAGACCACGCAGCCGCCGCGCAGATGGGAAACGACCGTAATCGGCTCGCCCGCGTAGCAGCCCAGCGAAAAGAGGAACGCATCCATCTCCTCATCGTCCGTCACCAGGCTCTTGACGATGTATTCCTTGCCTTCCTGGGCATTGGTCAGATTCATACAGTTCCCTCCTTTCCGTTCGCGTCTAAGGGTTTTATCCCTCTAACGATTATTCATTCTATCACCATTTGTTACCCGTGTCAAACATTTTTTCACAATTATTCCCTTCTTGTGAAATTCTCCGCAAACCCATCGACCCGCATCAATTTCCCAGCAAATTTTCCCGTTGTGTGTTGTTTGATTGCGGGAATTATGGTAGACTGACAGGTAACAACTGTGCGCAACGACTGCGCGGCAGACAGGAGGCGATCCCATGGCCGTATCTGAAGCCATTGAAAATTACCTGGAAACCATCTATATCCTCTCGCAGCAGCAAAACGAGGTGCATGCGATCGACATCTGCTCGTATCTGTCCTATTCCCGTCCGACGGTTTCTATCGTTCTGCGCCAGATGCGCGAGCGTGGTCTTGTTATCGTGAATGAGGAAAACCACATTTACCTCACCGAAGAGGGACTGAAAATCGCCACGCATATGTATGAGCGCCACGAACTGCTCACCAGCATGCTCATGAAGCTGGGCGTGAGCCGCGACACCGCGATCCACGACGCCTGCAAGATCGAGCACGATCTGAGCGACGAAACCTTCGAGGCCATCAAGCGTCATATGGAAGAATATGCAAAAAGCCAGAAAGCATGATTAAAGGACGAACCGATCGGTTCGTCCTTTTTCATCATTAATAGGGGAAATCATGCTGCGCAAGGGATTACGTTGGGCTGCTGCCCAAGCGTATCCCTTGCGCAGCTTAATATTCCTTTATGCCACGAGCTTCTCGCATGCGCCATGCACGATTATCTGCAAAGCGGGGAAGAAGTTCTCGCCGATATCGTCGATGCTCAGTATGGACAGATACATCAGCTGGATGACGGCAAGCACGGTTTCCTCCGGCTGCGTGAAGCAGATGGACGCCTTCAGCATCATATCGAATATGCCCCGCGCGGAGGTCAGGCAATGCGCGCGAACCTCGCTCTCGGACAGAAAGCTGTTCAGATACTGCAGATCCTCGCGCATAAACCGGGCGATGCCCATCTGATGAATCATCTCAAAGACGGTAAAGACGAACCTGGCGGCGCGCTCCTTGCCGGAAAGCACTTTGTCGGAAGCGAGCGAGCGCTGGGCGCTCTGCAGAATCTGCTCTCCCCAGCGGCTGGCAACCTCTAAGAAGAGCTGTTCCTTGCTCTCGTAGAATTTGTAAAACGACGACTTCGAAATGCCCGCTTCTGAGGTCAGCGTATCCAGCGACGTCTTCATCACGCCATCGGCAATCGCATGCCGCTGTGCGCTCTCCAGCAGACGCGCGCGGATTTTCTGTCTCTGCTCGTCCGTAAAGGGAAGTGCCATGGATTCGTCACCTCCTTGTTATGATGCGGATATAATCAGGGCATGATCACGGTCGCGTTCATGCCCGGCAGCACACTTACATCCTGCGGCGCGGTGATACGCACATCGAAATAGGTCGCATTCTGGCGGGCATTGCCGATGGGACGAATCTCGGTCACCTTGCCGGAGAAGATCGTTTCGCCGTAGGCGTCCAGCGTGTAGGAAAGCACGTCGCCCACGCGGATAGACGGCAGATCCAGTTCGTCCACCTCGGCGCTCAGCTCAAGTTTACCAAGATCCGCAATCTCGCACAGCAGCATGCCACGATAGACCTGCGTGCCGGAGGCAGCCTGCATCAGCGTGATCGCGCCGGAAACAGGCGCTTTGATCACCGCGGAAGCGTCCTTCGCGCTCTGCTCATCGATCATCTCAAAGAGCAGATCGCCCACTTCCACCTTGTCGCCCTGCTGCACATGCACCTTCGCCACGCGGCCGGAAGCCTGAACGGTCGCATCCGGATAGCGCTT
>CAZACE010000294.1:0-2928 GCA_964483255.1 uncultured Oscillospiraceae bacterium | reverse complement strand
GACGCCCTCTTTGGCGTCGAAGGTGACCTTGGCACCCAGATGCTGCAGTGTCTCGACGGAAACATGCACATCCTCGATGCTCGGCAGGTTCTCAATCACGCAGGGCGTCTGGCTCAGTATCGCAGCGGGAATAATGGCGACTGCGGTATTCTTGCCGCCGCTGACGCGGACGGTACCTTCCAGCCGCTGCCCACCGGTGATGAGCATTCTCTCTTCTGCCATGCGTGTCCTCCTTAACATCTCTTCTGAAAAATAGAGACAGAAACGATATTCTAACTCATATATTATACACATGGAGTTCATGTTTGGCAAGAAGAGAGCAAAGATTTGGAAAAATCCGGCTGATTCGGGATAAAATGCGGCGCGCGCTTCGTTTGTATGGTATAATAAACGGATACCGGATGTGCCCGATGGGCTGCCGGAGTCCGCAGGACAATGGCGTCCGCGCGGGAAAAAGAGGAGGTGCGGGCGTTGACACAGGCATGGTATCGTGTGCTCAGCCAGCTTTTCGGCTATATGAGCGCGGTCGTGATCGTGCTGGTGACGCTGCTTTCGCTTCGCAAATATATGTCGGATCGCGCGCTTTGGCGCAGGGTGAGAAGAAATCTGCCGCAGGCCGGTTCGGTGGGCGTGTTTTCCGTGCTTTCGGGCGGGCGCAGGCTTGGCGCGGGCCGGAAGATCCGCGTGCCCTACGAGGGCACGATGGGCTCCAACCATAGCTGCGACGTGTGCATCCCGGTGCGCAAGGTGCATATGCGCTCGGCGTTTTTCTGGATGGAGCAGGATGGCCTGCACATGGTCGCCCTGCACAGGGACGGCTTTCTGGTGGACGATGTGCCCGTGGAGCCGGGCGACGAGGCGATTCTGTGCGACGGCGCGGTGCTGTGCGTAGGCGATGCGAAGCTGGTACTCAAGCTTTACGGCGGCAAGAGGATGCGCGCCATGGACGATGATCCATACGTGACCACGGCGCGCAGGGGCAAGGCTCAGCAGGGCAAGGGCGACGGCATCGGCGCGCCGGGCAGGGCTGAGGCGAGGCGCGAGAAGAAGCTGCGCAGCAAGCAGACGCAGAAGAGAGCCAAAGAGAAAGCGGAAGAGATTGAGGAGAAGGGCACAAAGCGAACCAGGAGGTGACGTGATGGCCTTCAAAAAGGATTCTGCATATTCCGCCAGGCCGAAGCGTACCTCGGACGGTGCGGTGAGCGCCCGGTACAAAGCGAAGAAACAAACCGGCGAGCAGGAGGAGAATATCCTCGATAAGCTGACCGCGCCGAAGACAAAGGAAAGTGCAGCCAGGAAAGACGCGGCGAAGAATGAGCCGGACAAAAAGCCCGCTGCAAGGCGCGCTGCTGCTCAAACGGAAGACAAGAAGCGATCTGCAAGGAAGCAGACGGCCGGAAAAACGGAGAAGCCGGAGAAAAAAGCGCCCGTGCGCCGGGCCGTGATGGCGACGCAGAAAGAGACGGACAGGGCGAGGGTGCGCAAGGAACGCGAGCCGGGCCGCATGCGCAGGGAGAAAAAGAAAATCGAGGCTGAGATGCGCGACCGCAGGCGGGCCGTGAGCCGGGGTGTGGACATGGGCGTGACCATGATCGTGCTGCTGACGGCGCTGTTTCTGGCGGGCGGGCTGCTGCTTGCGGCGATGAAGACGCCGGGCAAAACGGACATGCAGGCGATTTATCTGCTTGGGCTGATGGAGGCGGCGTGTCTGCTCACGACGCTGGCGCTGCCGCGCGCTTTGCCGATTGATCCGCTGATCATGGCGCTGACCAATTTCCTGTGCGGCGTGGGCGTGGTGATATTGTATACGGTATCGCCGGAGCGCGGGATGCGGCAGGCGAATTTCTATGTGATTGGCCTTGTGGCGATGCTGATTGTGAGTCTGATCGTCTCGCGTGCGAAGCGGTTTAAGGGGCTGACGGTACTCTCGATGCTCCTTGGCATTGCGCTGCTTGTGCTGCCGCTGGCGTTTGGCCAGTGGTCCGGCGGCGCGAAGAACTGGGTGAGCATTCCGTTTTTCGGCTCGTTTCAGCCCAGCGAGCTGGTGAAATTGTCCCTGGTACTGGCGATGGCCTATTACTTCAGCGCGCACAGAACGGTCTTTCAGATGATGCCGGCGATCCTCTTTGCCGGTACATGCCTGCTGCTGCTCATGCTCCAGCGCGACCTGGGCACGGCGCTGATCTACTATATGACTACGCTGGTGATGTTCTACGTCGCCTGCGGCAATGTGCCGCTGACAATGATCGGCCTTGCGGGCGGCGCGGGTGCGGCGGTCGCGGGCTACAAGATGTTCGCGCATGTGAAGGTGCGCGTGGCGATGTGGCGCAATCCCTGGCGTGATCCGCTGGACAAGGGCTATCAGATCATTCAGGCGCTGCTGGCGATCGGCTCGGGCGGGCTGTTCGGCGTGGGTCTGGGTCAGGGCACGCCGGAGAAGATTCCGGCCTACTATAACGACTTTATATTCGCCGTCATCTGCGAGCAGCTGGGCAGCGTGTTCGGTATCGTGCTGCTGCTCATCTATGTGATCATCGTGATGCGCGGCGTGACGGTGATTTCCAGATCCAGGCGCTCGTTTGATATGCTGCTGGGCTGCGGCGTGCTGGCGATGCTGGCGATTCAGACGGTGATGATCGTGGGCGGCGTGATCAAGATGCTGCCGCTGACGGGCGTGACGATGCCCTTTATCAGCTACGGCGGCTCTTCGCTGCTCTCGTGCATGTGCATGATCGGCATCCTGCACGGTATCTGCGCCCGCGCGCAGGAGGATCTGGAGGAGGATGTGCTGTCGATTAAAGGGTAAGGGAGGAGCAGAGCCCCTCCCCTATAGATGTCCGCCTGCGGGCGGGGACCTCATCCGCCCCTTCGGGGCACCTTCCCCATAGGGGAAGGCTAATATGGCTGCTTAAAGCTGCCGCGAAGCGA
>CAZACE010000293.1:0-2945 GCA_964483255.1 uncultured Oscillospiraceae bacterium | reverse complement strand
CGCCGGTATAGGCGAAGAGATTGAGCACCTTGACGTCGCGGCCCTCGGCCTTGCGCGCTTTAACCAACGCGTTCATCCAATTCCAGTTGGCCGCCTGCTCCGGGAAAAGACCCGTGTGCTTGAAGCCGGTCGGACGGACGTAGAACTTGAGCGCATCGCCGTTGCAGTTATAATTCACTTCCCAGCGCTCGGGCAGCTTATCAAAGAATTCCCAGCTGCCGCCGCCCTTCTCGCTGCGGTGATAATGCGCCTGCGCCTTGCGCCAAAGGCTCGGATCGCGCGCCGGCCAGATGGCCTGCGGATCCGGGCGGCGAAGATACACGTCGCCCCAGCGTTCCAGCTTCTCGCCGCTTCCGCAGTCGAGCACCTCGTAGTCCTGCCACTTATCTGCAATAAACATGGTTTACCTCACAAACTCAAATCACTTTGAGACATGGTGCTTTGCCCCATACCCCACCAAAGGGCTTTCCGGTCGCCCTTTGGAAACCTTCGGGCCACAAGAAAGAAGCAACTATGCCTTCCCCTATGGAAAAGGCGCCCGAAGGGAGAATGAGATTCCCGCCCGCAGGCGGATTGCCTCTCAGAAGAACCGCTTGAGCTTTTCCTTCTGTGCCTCCATCATATCAGAAAGCACGCCTTCTGTATAGAGCAAATCCACGCCGGAAAGCGCCGGATCGATCTCCATCGCCTCACGCAGCGCCGCGCGGCTGCCGCTGGACGCCGCCTCGGCATAGAGCATGTTGACAAGGCTCAACTGGCCCATCAGGTCGTGCAGCTCCACAGGCAGTTCTACGCTCTCGCCGCGCACGCCATCCGCGCTGACCACGCCCGGGCATTCCACAAATCTGCCCATGGCCACGCCTTCTACCGCGCCGTCGCACGGCATATTCAGGTTCTCCACACGGCAGGGCTTGCCGCCCCACAGCGCGCGCAGCACCTGAATCGGGCGCACACTCTGCAGGCCGCTCTGGCGGATCTGTCCCCACGCCTTCGCGCCCTCGGGCGAGAGCGGGCCGTGCACGGTCAGCAGCGCCAGATTGCGCTTGCGCAGCTCATAATCCGCAAGACCCACGCCGGAGAGGAGCACCGTCTTCTTTGGGCTCAGTTCGGTATCGCCCAGCAGCTCATAGAGCATTACACGCTCGCCCGCAGGAATCGCGCCGTACCAGTCGATATACTGGCTGGAAAGCTCCTCGCGGCTGTCCTCCTGCATTTCCTTCATGCAGCGCTGGGTGAGATCTTCATCCTTCTTCCTGTCGCGCAGGCGAGTCACCCAGGAGAAGTTATTCAGACCCGCGCACTGGATATCCAGATCCTCTTCCTTCATATCCAGATACAGCGCCAGTCTCTTCTTCGTCTGCTCGGTCACGCCGGAGATGCCCAGCGTGCGCACGCCGCAGAAGCGCTGCGCGCATTCGCACGCGCGTGCAAGCTGTACGCCGCCAAAACCGCTGTCGCAGATGATCAGCGGTGCGTCCGGACATTCTTCATGCATCTGCGTCGCCAGATCCGTGATGAAATCCAGCACGCGCATGGTCTGCATTGCGCCGCCCAGGCCGCCGCGCAGGCGGGCCTGCTTGTAAAGGCCCACTTCCTCCAGGATCGCAAGATCCTTCTTCCAGGCCTCTTCATCCAGAAAATCCGCGCAGAAGATGACCGCATCAGCGGAGAAAGTCGCCTTGCTCAGCTGCGTCGTGTAATAAAAGCGCGCATTGCAGCCAAAACCGCGCGCCAAAGCCTGCGCGCCGCGGGCGCAGAGCTCCGCCATGTCCAGATCGCTGTCCACCATCCAGACCTCGACCGGCTCCCGCCAGGCGATAAAGAGATCCTCAAAAATCGCGGGGGCAAAGTGATACGAGCCCGCGCCTGCAATCACAATCTTTTTCATCTTATCCCGATTGCCTTTTCATAAATCCAATGCCGGGGAAACGCATTCCCCGGCATCGGAAGTAAAATTGAGTGAATTACGCCTTCTTCACAGACAGGGTTGCAGCAACACCGTTGATGCTCCAGTCCTTCGTATAGGCATCCTCGGCAGCCTCGCCCAGCGCAACCTCCAGCGCGAGCACGCCGGCCTTGATGCTCTCCACGTTCGCTTCCACGATCGCGGCGAGCTTCTCCTCGGTCTTCACAGTCACGAGGATGCGGTCGGTGACCTCAAAGCCGGCCTCCTTGCGCATGGTCTGCAGCTTGGAGACAACCTCGCGCGCAAAGCCCTCGGCGATAAGCGCCTCGTCCAGGTTGGTATCCAGCGCGACGGTCACGTCGCGGTCGGTCGCAACCACGTAGCCCGGCTTCTTCATCGGGGCGGTGAGCACGTCTTCCTTCTCCAGAACGACCTCGGTGCCGTCCAGTTCGAAGGTAAGCTGGTTGCCGGCTTCGAAATTAGCGACCACCTCGTTGCCGTCCAGCATGGTCAGCTTCTCGCCGATCGCCTTGAGCAGCTTGCCGTACTTGCGACCCAGGGTGCGCATCTGCGGCTTGAGCTGGTAGGTCATGAACGCGGTGGTGTCATTGGTGAACTCGACAGCCTTCACGTTGAGCTCGTCGGCGGCCAGCGCGCACAGATCCTGCGGCAGCTCGGCGCCCGCAACGATCATCTTGCTGAGCGGCTGACGAACCTTCATGCCGGACTCGGCGCGCGCAGCGCGGCCCTGAATAACGACGCCCAGCAGCGCCTTCATGTCCTCTTCCAGCTGGGGATTAATCATGCTTTCGTCGCTCACCGGGAAATCGGTCAGGTGGACGGAGATCGGCGCATCCGGATTCACGGAGCACACCAGATTGCGGTACATGTTCTCAGCCATGAACGGCGTGAACGGCGCAGTCAGGCGGGCCATGGTCTCCAGGATATGATAAAGAGTCGCAAACGCAGCTTCCTTGTCGCCGGCCATGCCCTTGCCCCAGAAGCGCTCACGGCAGCGGCGGACATACCAGTTGGACAG
>CAZACE010000292.1:0-2953 GCA_964483255.1 uncultured Oscillospiraceae bacterium | reverse complement strand
TGTTGCCGAAGAGGTTGAACTGCTGGAACACCATGCCCACCTTGGCGCGGTAGTGCGGCATGTTCACCGTCTCATCGGTCAGGATGTCCTTGCCGTGATAGCGGATTTCGCCCTTGTCCGGGTTCTCCAGCAGGTTGATGCAGCGCAGCAGCGTGCTCTTGCCCGAGCCGGAGGAGCCGATGATGCAGACGACCTCGCCTTTGTTGGCAGCGAAATCGATACCCTTGAGGACTTCGTGGCTGCCGAACGCCTTATGCAGACCCTTGATCTCAATCACTTGCTCTGCCACTGTCTGTCCACCTCCTCTTCCTGCTCCTTGCTGACTACGATCTCCGAGCGGCTGTCGCTCTGGGAGCCGCAGATCACGTAGTTATCTGGACCGTCCATCTTCTTCTCCACAAAGCGCAGCACGCGGCTGACCGTCACGGTCAGCACAAGATAGATGACCGCAATGATGAAGAAGACCTCAAAGTACTTATAGTACGTGCCCGCGGCGCTCTTCGCCTGGAAGAACAGCTCGCTGACGGAAATGACATTAAGCACGCTGGAGTCCTTGATGTTGACGATCAGCTCGTTGCCGACAGACGGCAGGATGTTGCGGATCGCCTGGGGCAAAACCACCGTGGTCATCGTCTGCCAGTGGGTCATGCCGATGGAATGCGCCGCCTCAAACTGGCCCTTGTCCACGGAGATGATGCCGCCGCGGATGATCTCAGCCATGTATGCGCCGGTGTTGATCGAGATGATCAGGATCGCCGCCGCCGTGCGCTCCATGTCGATGCCCAGGTACTGCATCGATCCATAGTAGATGACCATCGCCTGAACGATCATCGGCGTACCGCGGAAAACCTGAATGTATACGCCGATCAGGATATGTGCCAGCTTGCGGATCGCGCGCTTGACCGGGCCCATGCCGCGCGGAATTTCAATCGTGCGGACGATGGCGACCAGCAGGCCAATCACAAAGCCAAAGAGCGTGCCGGTGAGCGCGATAAGCAGCGTGGTTGCCGTGCCGGAGAGGAACAGCCCGCCATACTGCTTGAGCAGAAAGCCCACCCAGCCAAAGAACGTAGATGGCATACGAAAACTCCTTCTTGGGGACGCCGTCCCCAAACCCCTGGCAGGGACATTGTCCCTGCACCCTTCTTCGCTTCGCGCCTCACAGCCGAAGCTTTTTCATGAATACAGACGAAAAGGAAAGCGCTGACGCGCTTCCCTTTGGGAATCCTGACGTGTTGGTTTCCTCCTGTGCGAAGCACAAGAAGGGAGTCTGAGGGATGAAATCCCTCAGGCGGGTCTTAGGGCGGCAGCCCTAACGCAACCCCGCCCCCGTTACTCGCTCAGCGGCTGCGCGGCAACAGCGGCGTCCATGAGCGCGCTGCGCTCTTCGCGGCTGATGTTCGCGAGGATCGCATTGATCTTTTCGGTGAGATCGCTGCCCTTGGTGACGCCCACGGCGATGGCGACGTCTTCCGGAGAAGCCTCAAAGCCCTGACCCTCGGCAAACGCAACGTAGCCGATAGACGGGTTGGAAGCCATCGCAGAGACAGCGCCCGGACGCTCGGAGATGTAGCCGTCGATCGCGCCGGCGGTGAGGGCGACGATCATGGCCGGGAAGGTCTCCATGGCCGGCATCTTCTTCACCTCGTCGATCTGATCGATGACGGTGTAATGGAAGGTATTGAGCTGGCCGGTGATCTTCGCGCCGGAGAAATCAGCGAGGGAGGCAGCACCCGCGTACTTACCGTCATTCATGACGACCACGCACAGCTCGCTCTCGTAGTACGGCTCGGTGAAGTCAATGGTCACCTTGCGCTCCTCGGTCGGGCTCATGCCGGCGATGATGCAGTCGATCTTGCCGCTCATGAGGCTGGGAACGAGGCCATCCCACTCGGTCTTGACGATTTCAAGCTCCATGCCCAGCTCGCTGGCAATGCGCTTGGCAATGCGCACGTCATAGCCGTCGGCATAGCCGCCGGCAGCAATCGCCACAGCTTCGTCGCTCGGCGCGCTCTGGGTCCAGTTGTAGGGCGCATAGTTGCATTCCATGCCAACCTTCAGGGTATCGGCCATGCCCATGGCAGACACACACAGCATCATCACGGCCAGCGCCAGCATTGCAATTCTCTTCATCGTCATATCCTCCTTGATTTGCAGCCCTCTGCATATTGATTATGCATTTTCACAGTTCCTCAAGTCTTCCTTGATCTGAAAAATGAGAATCCGTCGAGCCGCATCGTTCACATTTCCGGTTCTTACCGGTCTCGCGTGGGTCTTATATTAACGCTTTCGCGCGCAATTGTCAATCAAAATACAAAAGAAAGCCCTTCATTTTGTATTTTGCACAAAACAAAAGGCTTTCAATCCGATATTTTCCAGCTTTTTTCAGGGTTTACACAAGCGTCACACGGCATTCCCACGGCCGCAGCACGGCTCCATCGCCTTCATCCTTGTAGTTGGCGATGAGCATTTCACCGCAGGTTCTGGCAGCTTCCTCCAGCGCAGCCTCCTGCGAAGAGAAATTGCAGGCGACCAGCAGCGTTTTGCCCTCATAGCTGCGCGTATAGGCGAAAACCCGGGGATCATCCGGCATCAGCAGCGTGAAATCACCTTCAACGATCACCGGATACCGCTTGCGAAGGGCAATCAGCTTCTTATAGAAATGGAAGACGGAATCCGGATCGTTCACCTGGCTTTCTGCGTTGATAAACGTATGATTCGGATTGACCGGCATCCACGGCTCGCTTTCTGTGAAGCCTGCGTTTCTGCCCGCTGTCCACTGCATGGGCGTGCGTGCGTTGTCGCGGCCCTTGTAGCGGATGCAGTCCATCATGCGCTCGGGCGTGATCTTCTTCTGCTCGACGACCAGCTCCTGCCAGGCATTGTAAACTTCCACATCCCTGGACTGATTGACGTCCGTGAACGGATAGTTGGTCATGCCCAGCTCCTCACC
>CAZACE010000291.1:0-2960 GCA_964483255.1 uncultured Oscillospiraceae bacterium | reverse complement strand
CCCCTACATGGCGGCTTTAAACAAGCACAAAGCGAAGAAGGGAGTCTGAGGGACAATGTCCCTCAGGCAGGGTTTGGGGCGGCAGCCCCAAGACTTACCTCGGCAGCTCGACGACGTATATCTCCGAGCCGGAGGCGATGATCGCGCGGTTATCCGTGATCATGCCCAGCATCGCCGTCACATTCACAGGCATCGCATGCGCGGTGAAATTCGTCTCGCCGAATTTGCACACATATACCGCATTGCTCGAGAAGCCATACACCGAATGCGTGCCCAGCGCCGCAGCGAGGCATTCGCTGGGCAGATGCATCACGCGATCCACGCCGCCATACATCAAGCGCACATTGTTGATGCGCACGCCCTCGCGGCTCTCCTGCGCCGGCACCAGCAGCTGATAGGTGATGCCATTATTCGTCTTCACGTCGTCCACTGTGTAGCCGTAAATCAGCGTCGGGTTGCTCTCTTCAAGCACGCGATAGTTGTAATGCATGATCTGGCGCGTGGTCACAACCTCAAGCTCGCCGTTTACGGAATAGACCTTGTAGGCGATGTTCTCGCCCAAGGAGCTCTTGCCGGTGGAAAGCTTGCCCGGCTGGAAAGTCTGCAGCTCGGTGGAGATCACCGTGCCGGTCGTATCCAGACCCAACACCCACATCAGCTCCTGCTCCTGCGCGCTGGAAGAGGTGATCGTCTTGAAAAAGCCGATATCCAGCAGCGTCTGATTGCTGATGGTCACATTGTCCACGATCTGACCCGCCTCGTTGATCACCGAGACGACGCCGTTGTCCGCCTCGCCGACAAACACGGCAACATACTGGCTGCCCGCGCTTGCAAATTGAATCTCATCGGACATCTTGTTGTTGTAGATCAGGCGGCCTCGGCTGTTGAGGATGTACAGATCGTTGCCCGACCAGGCGACGATGCGCTCCTGCGTGGCGTCATAGTCGGCGTTCGTGCCGATCTGATAGCTCCACTCGTTGCCTCCGGTTGCGGCCATGCAGTGCAGCGTCGTGCCGTCATAGAAAATGACGCTGTCGCCGAACGGCGTCACATTCTGGGAGAGCGTCGCGCCGATGCGCGTCACCTTGCCCAGCGACTCGCGTCCCTTATTCGAAAACGCATAGCTCACCGCCAGGGCGATAATCGCAATCAGCGCGATCCCCGCCAGCACCTTGCGCAGCTGCTGCGTCAGTTTATTGCCTTTTTTCTTCTTTTTTCCTTCATTCATGCCGTATCCGCTCAGCGTGCTGTTCGCGCCGGTCATATACGTCACGCGCCTCTTGTTGCGATCCATGCGCTTTCCTTTCGAAATCCGAAATCTGATATGTTTCTTCGTATTATGGGGAAATTTTCCCCTGATTTATGTCTTTCCTTTTGGAAGATACCGACTTTTCCACTTTTGGAGCTTTCCAAAACCCAACCCCAAAATCTTTTGGATTCGATTGTCCAAAAAGTCAGATGCTGTCAGGCTTTTTGGTCTTTTCTTAAAACCTGCGGCGGATGGTCATTTTGGGGTTATCCCCGGCTTATCCGCATATTTTCCACAGACTTTTCCACACTTCTGTGGATAACTGTGGATAATTTGTGGACGAATGTTGATAATTGCTGGATAACTCTGTTTTTTGCTGATATTGCTGCAAAATCTGCATTTTCCCCAAAAAGGGAGAATCAGACGTTCAACCGTCCGTTTTCCACACGATAGACGGCGCCCTGCTTCGCGCCGGCCAGGTCACTCACGTCCGTGCAGGTGACAAATGTCTGCACGCGGTCGATGCGCTCAATCAGTTGGCGGCGTCTGCCGGGATCCAGCTCGCTCATCACGTCGTCGAGCATCAGAATCGGCGCTTCGCCCGTTTCGCGCGCAGCCATTTCCAGCTGCGCAAGCTTGAGGGAAAGGACGGCGCTTCGCTGCTGTCCCTGGGAAGCATAGGTTCTGGCTTCCTTGCCGTTGATGGTCACGCCGATATCGTCGCGATGGATGCCGACGGTAGTGGTCATGCGCCTGAGGTCCTCCTGCCGGGCCGCGCGCAGGCGGCCAAGCAGCTGCTCCGCCGCGTCCGGAGCGTCCGCAGTCTGGGAGACATACCACAGCCGCAGCTCTTCGCGCCCTTCGGTGAGCGAAGCATGCGCTTTTTTTGCTTCTTCGCCAAGCACGGCGATGGCCTCTCGGCGATTACGGGCGATTTCGCTGCCGACGATGGCAAGCTGCTCGTCCCACATATCCAGCGTGGGCAGCAGGGAAGGATTCTTGGCGATTTCCTTGAGCAGCGTGTTGCGCTGGTTGAGGGTACGCACGGCGCGCTGCAGGCTGTAAAAATACTGAGGGCGCAGCTGGGAGAGCTGCATATCCAGAAATCTTCTGCGCTCGGCCGGGCCATCCTTGACGATGGAGAGATCCTCCGGGGAGAAGAGCACGCCGCAGACATGACCCAGCAGCTCGCCGATGCGCTCCGCCTGGCGCGCGCCGATGCGGACCTGCTTCTTTTTCTTCTGGGTCTTGTCCAGCAGGATGGTAACCTCGTGGGTACCGTCCTGCTGGGAGGTATGGATCTGGACGCGGGAACTCGATGTACCCCAGCGGATGAGCTCCTCATCGCGGGCCGTTCTGTGACTGCGGCCGAGGCAGCAAAGGTGCAGAGCCTCGAGGATGTTGGTCTTGCCCTGCGCGTTCGGGCCGACGAAAATCGTCACGCCCCTGTCGGGCACGATCGTCGCCTGCTCGTAATTTCTGAAATTTTTGAGACTGAGCGACTTCACGTACATAAACAAAAACCTCTTTATACCGCCGCGAAGCGAAAAGACAAATAAGAATCGGAGAGGAGCCGAAGGCGACAATTACGATTCTGATCAAGATACAAAAGAATCTCTGCACTTTTCGCAGAGATTCTTTCATGCTATCCCGGAATCTCAATAGTCGCCTTCGGCTCCGCTGAGATTCTTGCTTATGGGCGCTTCGCGCA
>CAZACE010000290.1:0-2967 GCA_964483255.1 uncultured Oscillospiraceae bacterium | reverse complement strand
AGAGCGTTGCCGTGGGTATCCGTCTGGGTAACGTTGGTGTTGTTGAAGGAAGAGCTGATGTGCGCGGCGCCGCGCTCCACGACCTTGCGCTCGCGGCGCTTGCGGACGACCTTCTTCAGGGACTTCTTAGGTGCCATTGTCAATCACTCCTCTTACTTCTTCTTCTTACCAGCGATGGTGCGCTTCGGGCCCTTGCGGGTACGAGCGTTCTGCTTGGTGTTCTGACCACGGACCGGCAGGCCCTTACGATGACGAACGCCGCGGTAGCAGCCGATCTCCATCAGGCGCTTGATGTCCAGGCCAACGTCGCGACGCAGGTCGCCTTCAACCTTCAGGTTGTGCTCGATGTATTCGCGGATCTTGTTGACGTCCTTCTCGGTCAGGTCCTTGACGCGGGTGTCCGGGTTCACGCCGGTGCCGGCCAGGATATCCTGAGAGGTCTTCAGGCCGATGCCGAAGATATACGTCAGTCCGATTTCGACCCGCTTCTCACGAGGCAGGTCAACGCCAGAAATACGTGCCATATTTTACCTCCGATTACATTGCGTAAATGGTGTTTTCTGCTTGATTTTTTTGAACAGCCGCACCGAAAGCGCAGAGTATCCCTGCGCTCCTCTTAAATGCGGTTATTCCTGTCCAAATCAGCCCTGCTTCTGCTTGTGCTTCGGGTTCTCGCAAATGACCATGATACGGCCCTTGCGCTTGATGATCTTGCACTTCTCACAGATAGGCTTGACAGACGGTCTAACCTTCATTTGTCCGTTCCTCCTCGAATTTGTTTTCTCAACCCTTGCTGCGCCAGGTGATACGACCCCTGGTCAGATCATAGGGAGAAATTTCGACTTTGACCTTATCGCCCGGATAGATGCGGATGAAGTTCATACGGATCTTGCCGGAGATCTGAGCCATAACTTTATGCCCGCCGGCCACCTCAACGCGGAAGTTCGCGTTCGGCAGCGCTTCGACGACGACGCCTTCAACCTCGATATTGTCGCTCTTGGGCAACGTTAACCCTCCTTACGCGGCAACAAAGCCTCTTGATAGCCGATTGCATCCAGTTTATTTCGCACTTCAGAGTCAAAAATCCTCTTTTTTTCAAAAACTTTTTTTGAAATTTCTTCAAAAACTATGTTTTTTGCTTCCAGATGCTTAATCTTCTTCTTCTTGGGATTGTCTACTTTCCTTTGACAGCCGTTTGCAATGGCCACATAGTTCTCATCGATGACGTCCACGATCACGAAGTAATGTCCCTGATCGCGGCCCGCTCGGGAAAGAACCACCCGGCCAACCTCCATGGGAAACGATTTCATCGCTTCTCCTCCTTATGATAGCCCGGGTAAGAAAGAAGCTCGGGCTCTCCATCCGTAATCAGGATGGTATGCTCATAATGAGAGCAGAGGCTGCCATCAGTCGTCACGACCGTCCAGCCGTCTCGCAGCGTCTTGACGTGATAGTCGCCCGCTGTGATCATCGGCTCGATACAAATCGTCATGCCGCGACGAAGCCGTACGCCGTGACCCGGAATGCCGTAGTTCGGCACTTGGGGATCCTCGTGCATCTCCCGTCCAATGCCATGGCCGCAGAGCGCGCGGACCGTGCCGAAGCCGCGGTCCTCAACATACTTCTGAACTGCATGGCCGATATCACTAACGCGGTTGCCTTCGCGCGCGACCTTGAGCGCTTCGAAGAAACTCTCTTCTGTGACATCAATCAGCCGCTGTGCTTCCTCGCTCACCTTGCCGACAGGGGCGGTGAACGCGCTATCGGATTGCCATCCGCCGAGAATCAGGCCACAGTCAACCGAAATGATCTGACCCTCTTTGAGCACAGTGTTCTTTGACGGGATGCCGTGCACGACCTGGTTGTCCACTGACGCACAGATCGAGGCAGGAAACCCTTCATAATTGAGGAAGGAAGGGATAGCCCCGAAGGACCGGATGAGCTTCTCAGCGAACTGATCGAGCTCATAGGTGGTCACTCCGGGCTGAATCTTCCCTCGCACTTGCGTGAGCACCTCATGGAGCATCGCTCCGGCCTCACGCATCTTAGCGATCTGGGCAGTATTCTTGATCGTAATCATGATTACTCACCCACGCTCGCCATAATCGCTGCGTAGCAGTCGTCCATCGGCTTGCTACCGTCGACCGCCTTGATCAGGCCGCGCTTGGTATAGAAGTCGATGAGCGGTTCCGTCTGCGCATGGTACACGGTCAGGCGGCTGAGCACCGTCTCGGCCTTGTCGTCGTCGCGCTGAATCAGCTCATTTCCGCACTTTTCGCACGTCATGCTGCCATTCAGTCTGCTTACGTGATACGTACCACCGCAGGACAGACAAACTCGACGGCCGCTCAGGCGCTCGACCAGCTTTTCATCGCTGACGTCGATATCCACCACAGCGTCGATTTTGGCGAAGCCTTCCAGCGCCTCAGCCTGAGCGACGGTGCGCGGGAAACCATCCAGCAGATAACCGTTCTTGCAGTCATCATGCTCCAGACGCTCACGCACGATGTCGATCACGAAGCTGTCCGGAACGAGCTGACCCTTGTCGATGTAAGACTTGGCAGCCAGGCCGGTCGGCGTCTCATTCTTGATGGCGCGGCGAAGAATATCGCCGGTAGAAATCTGAGGGATGCCAAGCCGTTCGCACACGCGAACGGCCTGGGTACCCTTGCCCGCACCGGGCGGGCCGAGAAAAATCAGATTCATGTCAGCACCTCACGCTGCTTGCCGATTAGAGGAAGCCCTTGTGGTGACGCATGACCATCTGCGCCTCGATCTGACGGAGCGTCTCGATGCCAACGGAGACCGCGATCAGCACGGAGCTCGCAGCAAACGGAGCCTGAATGCCAAGCAGCTGAGTCATCATGGTCGGGATGGTCGCCAGGACGGGGAGGAACAGGGCGCTGAACAGCGTCAGACGGCTGGAAACCTTGGCGAGATAATCGCTGGTGGCACGGCCCTGGCGAA
>CAZACE010000289.1:0-2967 GCA_964483255.1 uncultured Oscillospiraceae bacterium | reverse complement strand
CGATGATCTCCGCACGCCGCTGCATGTCCTGCAGCTTTTTGCGGATCGGCGGATCCTCGTCGCACAGCGCATAGTCGCCCGTTCGCGTCATCACCACGTCCGCACCCTGCGTAAGCAGCAGCTTCTCCACCCGCTGCGCCACATCCAGGTTCAGCCCCTTCTCCGGCACGCCGCTCACCCGCCCGACCGCGCCGCCGTCGTAGCCGCCGTGTCCCGCATCCACCGCAATCGTAAGTCCTCTCAGCCTGCCCGGCGCGCTTGTCGCCTGCGCCGAAGCCGCCTGTCCGGCAAACGTCTGCACGGCGCTCGTTCCCGCCGCCAGTATCAGCGCCAGGGAACACATCGCCGTCACCCCCAGCAGCATGCCCGTCATCACCTGCATACGATTCCATCTTCCCGCCATCGCTCCGCCTCCCGCCATGTCAATAGCCACGCATATGCACAGCACGCAGCATATATGCCTGAGCAGCGCCGGATTCGATATATTGTCACAATCTTCATCCTCGCCCAATGAATTGTTACAAATCTTTTTCATGCTTTTCCACGGGTTATAAACAAGTTATCCCCAGTTTTCCTCAAACTTGTCCACATTTGATTTTTGTAGAATCCATTGGAATTTTCGCGTTTTCCACGCAGTTATCCACAGTTGTCCACAGGACATTTGCCATCATCTGTGGACAAGTGTGGACAACAATAGTTTTCCACAGGTTTCAGAAAAGCAAAAAACCGTGCAAAATTATTACAAACACGTAATAATTCGGACACGGTTTTGCCGCATTTTTATTGGTATTACCTGGAAAAAACAAAGCTGATCACACCAGCCTCAGCGACGGCGTCGCATTGAGATCAAGACCGGCGATTTCCCCGCGCATCAGGCGGTAAAACGCTGCACTGCCGATCATCGCCGCATTGTCCGTGCACAGCACGGGCGGCGGCATCATCAGGCGGATACCCGCCCGCTGGCATTTATCGTTCATGGTGTTGCGCAAGCCCGAATTGCTTGCCACGCCGCCGGCCAGGGTCAGGATCTTCGCGCCGCTCTCCTTCGCCGCAAGCACGGCCTTGTCGCTGAGCAGCTCCACCGCCGCATGCTGGAAGCTCGCCGCGATATCCGCCGCCGGCACATCCTGCCCATTCTGGCGCAGCTTGTGCACGGTGTTAATCAGCGCGGTCTTGAGACCCGAAAAGCTGTAATCGTAGCGGCCCGGGGTCTGTACATGCGGCAGCTTCAGCGCATGCGGGTTTCCCTCGCGGCTGAGCTTGTCGAGCAGCGGGCCGCCAGGATACGGCAGTCCGAGCACACGCGCCGCCTTGTCAAAGGCCTCGCCCGCCGCGTCGTCCATCGTCTGGCCCAGCAGGGTATACACGCCGTAGTCGTCCACGCGCACGATATGCGAGTGGCCGCCGGAGGCCACCAGACAGACAAACGGCGGCTCAAGATCCGGATGCGCGATGTAGTTCGCGCTGACGTGACCCTCGATGTGATTGACCGGAATCAGCGGCTTGTTTGCCGCGTAGGCCAATGCCTTGGCTGCACTCACGCCAATAAGCAGCGCGCCCACAAGGCCCGGGCCATAAGTCACGGCAATCGCGTCCACGTCGCTGAGCTGCATGTTCGCCTTCTTGAGGCACTCGTCCACAACCGGATCGACGCTCTCCACGTGCTTGCGCGAGGCAATCTCCGGCACGACGCCGCCGTACATCGCGTGCAGCGGAATCTGCGAGGAAATGATCGAGGAGACGACCTCGCGGCCGTCGCGCACGATGGCCGCCGCCGTCTCGTCGCAGCTGGATTCAATCGCCAGAATCGTCGCATGACCAGCTTCCATCAGGCGCTGCGTCTGTTCTTTTGCGCTCTGCTTATAATTCATTGCTTTTCCCTCTCCGTCAGATTGCGGCGAATCATATTGCCGACACAGAAGTAAACCGCACACAGGAGCATCCATGTGATCACGGCGCTGCGCATTGCAAGGCGCGCAAGCTCCATCCCCGCGCGCTCAAAGAGCAGCTGCGGCATCATGCGGATCAGAATATCCGTCCGAGGATCGAGCATCCACAGATCATTGGTAAACAGCAGTTCATGCATCCCCACAAACAGCCGTTCAAAACCGGATGCATTCAGCAGCGCGTACACGCCGCCCGCAATCGCAGCGACAATCACCAGTCCCACAATCGTGCCAAAGGGCAGACCGCGGCGCTTATCCCTTGCGCCCGTCCATGCGATCACCACAGCCAAAGCCGCCGCAATGGTCATGCAGGCCTGCGACGCTTTCTGCGCCAGCAGCACAAGCTTGCGCACATCGTACATGTGCTGCTGTTCTGTTTCATTCAGAATATCCGGCTGCACATCCATTTCGCTGCGCATAAACGCTGCGATTTCCTCGGCAAAGACATGTTGCTGAGTCTCCGCCAGGCCAATATATGCCGTGACGGCGGATTCATCCGCCACGCCAAGCGTGTCCATGACCGCCTGACGGGACATGGCGCAGTAGAAATCGATATCTGTCGCCAGCGAATTCACCGCGCTGCACACAGCACCCAGCGCTGCAAAAACAATCATCAGGCAGGCCAGCGCATTGGTGATCCATGATAGCTTTTTCATGCTAAAAACCTCAAAGGCAAAAACGGACGCCAAACGACGCCCGTCTTTCATTCTCTTACACAGCAGTTTTCGAGCGCCCTCTGCGCGAAGAAAACGGATTCAGGACGCAAAAACTCCTCGTATCGCCCAAGCAAGGTATCGGAGCGCCCTCTGCGCGAACGATACCTTTAGAAGCAAGGCGAAGCGTAGCGGGTGTGGGCACAGCCCACTTACTGCATCTGGAGGTAGGCGGTGATGAAGCCGTCGATCTCGCCGTCCATCACAGCGTCCACGTTGCTCGTTTCAAAGCTTGTGCGGTGATCCTTGACCATGGAATACGGATGGAAGACATAGGAGCGGATCTGGCTGCCCCATTCAATCTTCTT
>CAZACE010000288.1:0-2998 GCA_964483255.1 uncultured Oscillospiraceae bacterium | reverse complement strand
TATACCCCGCAGGAGATTTCCGCGATGATCCTTCAAAAGCTGCGCCGCGACGCCGAGGCATTCCTGGGAGAAAGCGTGACCGAGGCGGTCATCACTGTCCCGGCGTATTTCACGGATAGCCAGCGTCAGGCGACCAAAGACGCGGGCCGCATTGCGGGTCTCGATGTTCTGCGCATCATCAACGAGCCGACGGCCGCGGCCTTCGCCTATGGCCTGGATCACGGCCATGCGCAGAAGATCCTCGTGTATGATCTGGGCGGCGGCACGTTCGACGTCTCGCTCATCGAAATCGGCGACGGCGTCATCGAGGTGCTTGCGACCAGCGGCGATAACCATCTGGGCGGCGACGACTTCGACCAGCGCATCGTGGATTATCTCGTCTCCGAGTTCAGACGTACGGAGAAGATCGACCTGACCCGCGATAGTGCGGCGATGCTGCGCGTGCGCGAGGCGGCCGAAAAGGCCAAGCGCGAGCTCTCCGGCCAGATGAGCGCGCAGGTGATGCTGCCCTTCCTCACGCAGGATCGAAACGGCCCGCATCACATGGATATCTCCATCACACGCGCGCAGTTTGAGGGCATGACCCGCGACCTCATCGAGCGCACTGCCGGCCCGGTCAATCAGGTGATGACCGACGCGGCGCTCTCCATGAATGAGCTTAGCCAGGTTCTGCTGGTGGGCGGCAGCACGCGCATGCCCGCCGTGCAGGAGATGGTTAAAAAGATGACCGGCAAGATGCCCAGCAAGGCGATGAACCCGGACGAGTGCGTGGCGATGGGCGCTGCGCTGCAGGGCGGCAAGCTCGCGGCGAAGGCGGGCAATTCCATGGTTGTCTCCTCGGCCGCGCAGGACATCATCCTCATGGATGTGACGCCGCTGTCGCTGTCCATCGAAACTGTGGGCGGCGTCGCTACGAAGATCATCGACCGCAACACGACCATCCCGGCCAAGCACAGCCAGATCTTCACGACCGCCGCGCCCTTCCAGACGGCGGTGGATATCAAGGTGCTTCAGGGCGAGCGCCACTTCGCCCGCGACAATAAGCTGCTGGGTAATTTCCGCCTGAAGGGCATCCGCCGCGCAATGGCCGGTGTGCCGCAGATTGAGGTCACCTTCGAAATCGACGCCAACGGCATCGTGAAGGTTTCCGCGAAGGATTTGGGCACGGGCAATATGCAGGAAATCACCATTTCTTCGACGACCAATATGAGCGAGGACGAGATCCGCCGCGCGATGGAGGACGCCAAGAAGTATGAAGCCTGGGACAAGGAGCGCAAGCAGGCGCTGGACATCCGCAACGACGGCGAACGCCTTGTTTACGAGGCCGAGCAGGCTCTGAGCAATCATAAGGACCTGGACAAGGAGACCAAGAAGCGCATCAAGGAAGATGCGGCCAACCTCAAGAAGGCCGTGCATAAGACCAAGCCTGACGAGATCACCGCCCAGCAGGCGGAGGAGATCCGCCGCCTTAGCGAGCGTCTGCGCGAAAGCGCCGCGGGCATCCTCGGAAGTTCCGACAGCCAGGGTCAGGTTTAAGAGAAAAGAGCAATAAGAGAAAAGAGCAAAAAGAAAACGCCGTTTCCCAGATGGGAAACGGCGAATTTCGTTTGATCAATAGAGGGCGCTTGCCAGATACGGGGCGATTGCGGTGATCAGCAGCGCGGCACAGGCGGCGATCGCGATGACGCGAACCATCTTCTTCTTGCGCAGCTCGCGCGCGGACGGGGTCTTCTTAGAAGCCATAGGACTCAACCTCCAAATCAAAGTGCTTTGTATATTATAGCACACGCCGTCAAGTGCGTATAGGGGCAATTTTATGAGTCAATGGAATTTGAACGCAGAAAAATATCCTTGACAGCCCGATACATCACCGCATATAATGTATCCTACAGGCGAAGATCGGAAGAGTATTCTTTCTATAGCATCCAAAGAGAGCAGGCGTCACCGGCTGAAAGCGCCAGCGGACAGCAGAAAGAAGAAGTGCATCCGTGAGCCCCGCACCGAAGGCGACGACGTCGTAGGCTGCGGCGCAGGCGCTGCGTTATGGCGATTGAGGGAAGCGGGCATCTATTGCGCGCTTAAACAGAGTGGAACCGCGGCGCTGCCGTCTCTGAAAGGGAGATGGGGCGCTTTTCTTTTCCCTCAAATCATTTCAGAATGATCGAAAGGAATGATCAAGCGGTGTTTGATAATCTTCGCGCAGACATTCAGTCCGTCATGGAACGCGATCCGGCGGCCAAATCGAAATGGGAAGTGCTGCTGTGCTATCCATATATAAAGGCGATGGCTTATCACAGGATCGCGCACAAGCAATACCAAAAGGGGCATATGACGCTTGCGCGCTGGATTTCCCAGCATGCGCGCCATGTGACCGGCATTGAGATTCACCCGGGCGCGCAGATCGGAAAAGGATTCTTTATCGACCATGGCAACGGCGTGGTCATCGGCGAAACGACGATTATCGGCGACAACGTAACGGTCTATCAGGGTGTAACCCTGGGCGGAACGGGCAAGGATACCGGCAAGCGCCACCCGACCATCGGCAGCAATGTGACCATCGGCGCGGGCGCTAAGGTGCTGGGCCCTTTTACAGTCGGCGATAACAGCAAGATTGGCGCGAGCGCGGTCGTGCTCAAGGAAGTGCCGCCCAACTGCACCGTTGTGGGCAATCCGGGACGGATTGTCAGAAGAAAGGGCGAAGCGCCCAAGGTTGACCTGGATCATGTGCATCTGCCCGACCCGGTCAAGGAACGCATCGAATTCCTGGAACACAGGATTTTTGAATTGGAAGAACACATTCACAAACTGCATGGAACCAATCACATCAAGGAGGAAATGCAACATGCTGATCTATAATACGCAGACCCGCCGCAAGGAAGAGTTTGTGCCGTTGGAGGAGGGCAAGGTACGCATTTATGCCTGCGGCCCGACCGTCTATAATTATTTCCACATCGGCAACGCCCGCCCGTTCATCGTGTTCGATACCCTGCGCCGCTAT
>CAZACE010000287.1:0-3001 GCA_964483255.1 uncultured Oscillospiraceae bacterium | reverse complement strand
GGTTGAAAAAATACAAGTACTATGCTATACTATCCATATGTATACATATAAAAGAAGTCTGATTTTATCAGATAGATACGCAGGAAAGAAGGTGAACGCATGATCAAGCGCAATCAGAGAATGTTCAATGCGTTCAATCTGATTTCTGACGGCATTTTGATTGCGCTGTCATATGTGGCTGCGCTCTGGCTGCGCTTTGACGTATTGGACGGCAGAAGGAGCATACAGCTGACCAGCCCGACCGTTGTTGCGGCCGTGCTCATATACAGCGTGCTGATCGTACTGGTGTATTATGTGATGGGCCTTTACGGCATCGGGCGTTTGCGGCGCAAGCGTGAGGAGGGCCTTCGCATCATTTTTGTCAATGCGATGGGTACGCTCTCCTTCATGGCCATGTGCTATATCATGCGCGTGGTGGATTTCTCGCGTCTGATGCTGCTGTTTTTCTGGCTGATTTCCAGTTTTGCGGTGGTCTTCAAGCGGCTGGCTATACGCGATGTGCTCGCTTATTATCGCAGCAAGGGTTATAACCTCAAGCATGTTGTCATCATCGGCAGCGGTCAGCTGGCCTATCAGTATGTGAGGGATATTGAGCGCAATCCGCAGCTGGGCTATTGTGTTGCAGGCTATATCGGAGATACATGCCAGAGTGCTCTGGGTGCGTATTTGGGCAGCTATTCGCAGATTGAAAAGATTCTGGAAGAGAAGAATCCGGATGAAGTGGTCGTGGCGCTGGATCCGCAGGACATCTATGTCATGCCGGATATTATGGCGGCGGCGGACAAGGAAGGCGTGCGCCTGAGCCTGATCCCCTTCTTCAATGACTACATTCCC
This sequence comes from uncultured Oscillospiraceae bacterium, assembly GCA_964483255.1. GTDB lineage: Bacteria > Bacillota > Clostridia > Christensenellales > Aristaeellaceae > Ventricola. The sequence goes on along the minus strand of CAZACE010000287.1, from coordinate 2,167 downwards.
AGAAATCCATCAATTGTCGCTCTGGGAAAGACGAAGCTGATCGATATGCGCGTGACGCCGCTGGATGATCTGGGCTGGGCAATGGTCAAGCGCGCGATGGATATCGTCTGCTCGCTTGTGCTGATACTTGTGTTCAGTCCGGTGATGATCGCCGTGGCGATTGGCGTCAAGCTCTCCAGTCCGGGTCCGGTTTTCTTCTGTCAGGAGCGCATCGGCAAGAACAAGAAGCCGTTCAAAATGCTCAAGTTCCGCAGCATGCGCATCACGGGCACAGAGAACACCGGATGGAGCACGAACAGCGATCCGCGCAAGACGCGCTTTGGCAGCTTCATCCGCAAATTCAGCCTGGATGAATTGCCGCAGTTTTTCAATGTGTTGAGGGGCGATATGAGCATTGTCGGCCCCAGACCGGAGGTTCCCTTCCATGTGCGCCATTTCAAGGAGGAGGTGCCGCTGTATCTGCTTAGGCAGCAGGTGCGTCCCGGCATCACCGGCTGGGCGCAGGTCAATGGCCTTCGCGGCGATACGTCCATTGAGGAACGCGTCAAGTACGATCTTTGGTATATCGAAAACTGGAGCATCTGGCTGGATTTCAAAATCCTGCTGATGACCGCCTTTGGCGGCATGGTCAATAAGGAAAGCGTCAAGCTGTAAGGCTGGCGCTTTTTGTTGCTTTCAAACCAAGTTGTTATAGATGCGCGAAGAAAAAAGAAAAATCCCCGGGGCAGCGCTGCGTCATTCGCTTGCCTCGGGGGACTTTTCTTCATCAAAATAAATAGGGAGGATGGAGAGGAAAGGGGTCAATCAGCTGCGTCACGGCTGATTGATTTAAGTTAGCTTCATCTAACTTATGGGCTTATTATAAAGCATGGAAGCGGAGATGTCAAGCGCTTTTTGGTTGATTTTTGCTTTTTTTCATGCTATAATGAAACTGACCTGACACAAAGATACACTTCTAAGTGAAAGGTGCGAGCAATAGAAGAGATGCAGCCGATGTGCTGCTGTTTGCGCCGCGCCTTTTTTCAGGCGGGGCGTTTTTGTTTTCTGAAGAGGAGGTATTTGGACAGATGGAAACGAGAGTTGCCGTGATGAGCATCATCATTGAGAACACAGACGCCGTGGAGCAGGTGAACGCGCTGCTGCATGAATATGGCGAGCATATCATCGGCCGCATGGGCATTCCCTACAGGAAGAAAAAGATCAGCATCATCTCCGTCGCCATGGATGCGCCGCAGGACACAATCGCAGCGCTCTCCGGCAAGATTGGAAGAATGGCGGGCGTGAGCGTGAAGACGTCGTATTCGAGCGTGATCACGCATGAATGACGAAATCAGAAGCCTGATCGACAGGCTGTGCAAAGAAGGTTCGCTTTCTCTGGCGGAGTATGCGCGCCTGATTGAAGCGGGAACGCCGGAGGCGGCGCGGCTGCTTGCCGGGCGTGCGGACGCCGTGCGCCGCAGGGTCTACGGCAATCGCGTCTATATCCGCGGCCTGATCGAGATCAGCAATATCTGCAGAAACGACTGCCTCTACTGCGGCATCCGAAGGGGCAACAAAAGCTGTGAGCGCTACCGTCTGAGCGGAGCAGATATTCTTTCTGCCTGCGAAGAGGGATATGCGCTGGGCTTTCGCACATTCGTACTGCAGGGCGGCGAGGATGGATATTTCACGGACGATGTGCTTTGCGATATCGCAGGCGCAATCAAGCAGAATCATCCGGATTGCGCGCTCACGCTCTCGCTTGGCGAGCGCAGCCGGGAAAGCTATGCGCGCCTGCGCGAGGCGGGTGCGGACAGGTATCTTTTGCGCCATGAAACGGCGAATCCGGAGCACTATCACAAGCTGCATCCTGTGGAAATGGCCTTTGAAAACCGCATGCGCTGCCTGCGGGATTTAAAGGATCTGGGCTATCAGGTGGGCTGCGGCTTCATGGTTGGCTCGCCGCACCAGACGGCGCAGGATCTGGCGATGGACCTCAAGTTCATTGAGGAATTCCGCCCGCATATGGTGGGAATCGGCCCGTTCATTCCGCATGCGGCGACGGTCTTTGCAGATCGACCTGCCGGCAGCGTGGAGCTGACGTGCTATTTGCTCTCTATGATCCGCCTGATTCATCCCACGGCGCTTCTGCCGGCGACGACGGCGCTGGGTACGCTGGATGAAAGTG
>CAZACE010000286.1:0-3016 GCA_964483255.1 uncultured Oscillospiraceae bacterium | reverse complement strand
TGATGCAGTTCTTCGGCGACAGTCAGATTTTTCCGCTGGTTGGTACGATGATCGACGTCATCAACCTGACGGTCTTCCCGACGTTTGTGTTCTACTTTGGCGCGACGGCGGTGCTGGCCTATCTGAAAAAGCCGTATTTACAGGCCTTGCCGGGCATGATCCGCACAACGCTGCGTGCATACGTGGTCTTCTGCCTGTCGGGCGTCGGTTATCGCGTGCTTAGGGAGAACAAGGCGTTTGCCGTGGGCACGGTGCGAAGGATCATGCAGCTGTATGACATTCCCGGCTGGTCGGAGTTTCTGATTTCCTTTGCGCTCTACGGTCTGCTGCTGATTGTGGGCTATGCTGTTTTTGAGTGGTTGAGCCGCAAGCCGGCGGCGTGTCTGTTTGTGAGCGCGCTGTGCGTGTGCTGCTGTCTGGTCGTGCCTTATGGCGAAATTCCGACGCATCTGGCGCTGCTCATCGGCGGCAGGGATTTTTCCTATTTCCCGGTCGTGCAGTATATGCCCTATTTCCTGGCCGGCATGCTCTGGGCGAAAGGGGACAGGCGCATGCGGCGCGGCCTTGTGCTTGCGTCGGTGGTGATGTCCCTGGGCGGCGTTGCCTACTGGCATTTCTGGGGCTTCCCGGGCCGCTTCCCGCCGACGTGGGGATGGATTCTGCTGCCAGGTGCGCTTGTGAGCGCTGTGGTGCTCCTCAGCCGCGCTTTGAGCGGCTTGGCGGGCAACGGAATCGGGAGGATTGCGGACGCGCTGTGCGTCGTTTTAGGCCGCTTTGGTGGCGCTTCGCTGTATTATCTGCTGGGCAGCAACCTCGTGCTTTTCACGCTGGCAGGGAAGGGCGCGATGCCTGCGATGGCCAGAAAGAGCGTGCTCCCCTGGACGCTGCCGATCCAGTCGCCGCAGGGCGCTGCCTGCTGGTCGGCTGTGCTGCTGGCTTTGCTGTGGTTTGTTGCGCGGCTTGGCGGCAGGGGAAAAGGCCGCTGAAAACAGCTTGACAAGCGGCTGTCATCGCGTAGAATAGTAGGTAACAGGATCACAGTAAGAAAAAATGACAATCCGGTAAAGGAGTGTATCAACATGATTACGACCAAGCCTTTCGGCCAGCTGCCCAGCGGTCAGGCCGTGACCCAGTACACCATGACCAACAGCTCCGGCGCTTCCGTCAGCCTGATCGATTACGGCGGAATCGTCACCAGCATCATCGTCCCGGACAAGAACGGCAATATGGCCGACGTCGCCCTGGGCTTTGATAATCTCGAGGCATATCTCGCTGACCACGGCTGCATGGGCGATACCGTCGGCCGCTACGGCAACCGCATCGCTGCGGGCCGCTTCACGCTCGAAGGTGTGGAGTATCAGCTGGCGCTCAACAACGGCAAGAACCATCTGCACGGCGGCAACGTCGGCTTCAGCCAGAAGATGTGGGAGATTACCCCGGTGGAAACCATGTTCGAGGACGCCCTGAAGCTGCACTATGTCAGCCCCGACGGCGAGGAGAACTACCCGGGCACGCTGGATGTGACCGTCACCTACAGCTGGAGCGAGGATAACCACCTCGGCATCCGCTATGAGGCGACCACCGACAAGACGACCCACTGCAACATGACCAACCACACCTATTTCAATCTGGCCGGTCATGACCACGGCACCATCTGCGATCAGGTGCTGCATATCGACGCGGATGCGATCACCCCGGTCATCGACGGCGGCCTGATTCCGAATGGCGATTACATGGCCGTTGCCGGCACGCCGTTCGATCTGCGCGGCGGTCTGCTCATTGGCGCTGGCCTGGATGAGACTGACGAGTATCCGCAGCTCAAGTACGCCGGCGGCTACGATCACAACTTCGTGCTGCGCAAGGGCGACGCCTTCGGCACTGCCGCGTTCATGATCGATCCGCAGAGCGGCCGCACGATGGAAGTCATCACCGACCAGCCGGGCGTGCAGTTCTATTCCGCCTGCCAGACCGATATCCCGGGCGGCAAGGGCGGCGTGTACTACGGCAAGTATTCCGGCCTGTGTCTGGAGACCCAGCACTTCCCGGATACCCCGAACAATCCGAAGTTCGGCTCCACCGTCCTGAAGCCGGGCGAGAAGTACGATACCACTACGATCTATGTCTTCGGCGTGGATGACGAGTAATCATCGGCGCAGGAAGGCATGCAGTACCTGGTGACCGGCGACGGCACACGTGGGCGGCATCGCGCTGAGACGCCGGAGGAGGATGCCGCCGAGTCTGCTGCGGAATAATTGGAACATAAAAGAGAAGCTCTGCCGATCAACGGTAGAGCTTCTTTGATTTTGATGGGTTACGTTGGGGTCGCAGACTCCAAGCCCCGTTTCTGTCTCCCCGCTCGACGCTCGCCGGTCAGGGCGGCTCTGACAGCTCAGTGGGCTGTCATTCACTCCCGCCCCGGTTCAGCAAAGCCGAACCCTCAGACTCCCTATTACGCTTCGCGAAAGCAGCATGCTCGTCTGCATCGATTGAGCGATGGCAATGCATCGTCGGTAATTGATCCGGCGGAACGCTGGCGCTTTGCGCCGGTATACAGGGCTTAGACCTCGGTATTGGTGGAGCGGAGCACGACGTCGTGCGCGCCGCCCTCAACGATGGAGACGGCGGAGACGAGCGTCAGGCGGGCCTTCTGCTGCAGCTCCGGAATGGAGAGCGCGCCGCAGTTGCACATGGTAGAGCGGACCTTCGCAAGCGTGATGTGCACGTTGTCGGAGAGCTTGCCGGCGTAGGTGACGTAGGAGTCAACGCCCTCTTCGAACTTGAGCTTCTTGTCGCCGCCCAGGTCGTAGCGCTGCCAGTTGCGGGCGCGGTTGCTGCCCTCGCCCCAGTATTCCTTCATCAGCGTGCCGTTGACATTCACCTTCGCAGACGGGCTCTCGTCGAAGCGGGCGAAGTAGCGGCCCAGCATGACGAAGTCCGCACCCATGGCCAGCGCCAGGGTCAGGTGATGATCGTGCACGGTGCCGCCGTCGGGGCAAACCGGAACGTGGATGCCGGT
>CAZACE010000285.1:0-3017 GCA_964483255.1 uncultured Oscillospiraceae bacterium | reverse complement strand
CAATGGATTGTCATTCGTTTCGCTCTATGCCTGAAACTAAAGTCCATTTACTCTCGCCGGCTCCGCTGGTGGTTGTCTCACGCTAAAGCTATACAACTACAATAAAAAAAGATGCGGGTTGGCAAGTCCTTCTCGCATCTTTTTTCTTTTAATTCTTTGGGGCTTAGCCTGACAGCCCACTGCTTTTCAGTGAAGACGGAAACGCTTCTTGACCGGCGGATGATTCACATGAACATGTTTGAATGCATCGCACGCATGCTGCTTCATGCCTCGCCAGCGTTCGGGTACGGTCTGCATCCAGCCGCGCGGAAAGACGTAGCTGACAAACAGCGCAATCAGCACGCCCACAGCCGTATCAAAGATGCGGTTCATCGCATAATCAATATACGTTGCCACCGGCGTATTGAACAGCAGAATACACAGCACAACGCCGCCCGGCTGCACGCCGCCAATCCAGAATGTCTGACAGGCCATGATCAGGATGATCGTGCCGACAAAAACAAGCGGCACCAGCAGCAGCGTATGATGTCCGTCCGGCACAAACACCAGATACAGCCTGAAGAGCAGAATGCCCACCACGCCGCCGATGATCGTGCCAAAAAGGCGGTTGCCGCCATTCTTGCGCGCATCCTCAAGATTATAACCCATACCGAAGATCACGCCGATGCACGCAAACGCCGGGCTCCTGCCCACAAAATAATATGCCGCAGCGCACAGCGCAACAGCCAGCGCTGTCTTGAATGTACGCATACCCACATGATGAATTTTCAGGGGTTCCACGGATAATGCCTCCAGTTTTCTTATGTAAATCTACGGCAGCTATTCCCGCTGCAAATGGCTATCCCTTTTATGCTTTCGTTCAGGGCGCAGTCATCCCCAGCTCCTGATAGGCCTGATCAATCGCCGCATTCCAGGCAGAAACGATCTCCGGCCTTTCGGGCGCCTTGCAGATCGAGCAGGGCGTCAGCTCCGTATAGGGATAGCGCGCCAGCGTGCCATACTGCAGCGGCGTCAGCGGCAGATACTTGTCCTTCACGCCGGAGCAATACTGATCTGCGTGGAATTTCTCGCCGCCGTTGGGATTATAGTACATGTTTGTGATAGCGTCCGTTTCCTCGAGCTTTCGCCCGTCGTCATCCCAGACGATCAGCTTGATATTCTTTTCGTTACGAAGATTCTTCCAGATCCAGGAATGGCTGTAACCGTCAGCGTTCTCCTTGCGCTGCACGCGGATGCAGCCATGGGAAGCCCGCGAACCCAGCGCGCTCTCGCAGACGCTGAAATCACCCGAGCCATCCGGATTCACGCCGACATTCTCGCCGCGATAGACCTCCGGCACCATGTGCAGCAGGTCGCCGCCGTTGAAGCGGATCGCCTGATCGCACCAGAGATTGCCCGACCAGAAACCGCCCGTCGGGCTGATGAGCAGGAAATCTCCCGAAGCCGTCTCGCAGTAGTCCTCGTTCTGCCCGGCCGTCGTGCCGGTGGAGACGAGCAGCTCGGTGACGAGCTTTCCCTCCTTATACAGATACAGCCGCTGCGTGCGCTTATCGATGATCATGCCCCAGGTTTGATTAGGCGTCACGGTTTTCAGCCGCCCGGGGCGAACCCAGCCTTCTTCCAGCTCATCGTAATCGTTATAGGCCTGAATCTTGCTCCAGCCATCCTGTTCGTCCAAAACCTTAACGGCGACGGATTCACCGAAGAAAAAACCACGATGCGCATCCGTCGTCTTTCTATTTCCGTTCGGGCCGTCGGAGAGATAGACCTTCTCCTTCTGGTCGACGTTCAGCACGGTGATATCCGCCATCAGGCGGCTCCACGCCGCTTCCTCGTCGTAGGGATCAAACTCGCCGAACCAATTGCCCGCGATGGCCGTCTTGGCGGCGTCAAGCATGGCCTGCGCCTTCGCCTCGGCCATTTCCTGTGCCTTCGCCTCGGCCTCTTCTCGTTTTTCGGCGAGCTCATTTTCAATCGCCGTCAGCGTTGCGCGGTCCGCCATGCCGGTGACCTCAAGCCCGCGCTTTTTCTGGTAATTCTTGGTTGCCGTCTCGGTGCCCTTGCCAAATTTACCCGCGGGCTCGTCGTCATAGAATCCCAGCTCGATGAGGCTCTTCTGGAATGCGACGACCTCCTCGCCGGCAGATCCCATCTTCAGCGCCGTGCCGACCAGGCCGCTTTCCCGCACGCCATAGCCGCGGATGGACGGATCATCCAGCCGGTAGGTATAGCGGCGCACCTCGGTGGGCGTCGGGCCGATGATATGGTTATTGCCCTCGATGGTATGCACCAGATACGTCCCATCAGCGTCCTGAGTCACGAATTCAACAATGCCCACGTGATCCAGCCGGTTATACTTATACCACTCGATGTAGATCAGATCGCCGCGCTGGGGCACATAGGGCCTGTCCTCCACACTCACGCCGTCGGCGAGATAGAACTGTCCTTCCTCGCCCTTCAAGCCGCCATTCACGGTGATATAGCGGCCGCGCTCCTTGAACCAGGCCGCACCGTCCGCGCAGCTGGTCTGCAGGGGATAATCGCTGCCCAGCATCGCGCTGCCGTAAACTTCGTCCGCGCGCGCGACGCACCAGGAGACAAACTCCGAGCACCACTCGCCGTAGGCCTTTCCGCCCCATTCGCCGTACTTGCTGTAGCCGCCCTTTGTCGCGGTATAGCCCAGCTCGCTGACAGCGGCATTGATCAGCATCTCTGCCTGCATGTCGGCCAGCGCGCCTGCGCCAAGCAGCATTACAAGCATCATCACCAGCGCCGTGATTTTCTTCATCGATGATTCTTTTCCTTTCAGCCGTTTATCTATAAGACGCATGAGCTTGGGGATTTCATCCCCAAACCCCTGACTGGGGATAAAATCCCCAGACCCCTTCTTCGCTTCGCGGCAGTTATAAAACACCTGAATAGGTGCATTTAGAATAAATCTTTAATAGTTTTGCAACCGAAGGTTTCCAAAGGGCGATCGGAAAGCCCTTTGGCGGGGCGATGGGGCAGAGCCCCAT